>JANOFD010000784.1:0-1328 GCA_031413455.1 Rhodobiaceae bacterium | reverse complement strand
GCTCGATCATGGCCTATTTCCGTTCGCATTATTTTGCAAATGTTGAAGTGGATGCGCTAGATCTGAAGGCGTCGCCGGGCTTGTGCAAAGACTTGAGCGGACTTCCACCGGCGCTGATTTATACGGCGGGGTTTGACCCGCTGGTTGATCAAGGTCGCGACTATGCCGAAGCGCTGAAAATTGCCGGCGTGCCGGTACTCTATCGCTGTTACGAAAGTCTGACGCATGCGTTCACAGCCATGAGCGGCACTGTGCCTGCGGCGCGGACCGCGATTTTCGAGATTATCGCCGATCTGCGGCGTGCGATTGGATGAGCCGGGCGCTTTTATGTGCGGCGCTTGCCGACGACTTTTCGGGTGTGAAGATTGTTGAACTCGATGTGCCGCCGCCCGGGCCGGGCGAAGTCTGTGTTCGCATGCGGGCGGCGTCTTTGAATTTTCCGGACTTGCTGATGACGCAGGGCAAGTATCAGCTTAAGCCGGAGTTGCCGTTCACGCCGGGCATGGAGGGGGCCGGAGAGATTGAGGCCCTGGGTGCAGGCGTCCAGGGTTTCGCTGTTGGCGAACATGTTGTTGTTGCCTCGCGTTATGGGATGATGGCGGAGCGCGTGAATGTGCCGGCGGCGGCGTTGCGGCGCAAAGTCCAAGCGATGTCGTGGGCGGAGGCTGCGAGTTATCCGGCGGCGTGGTTGACGGCGTATGTTTCATTGGTGCGTCGCGGTGCATTGCAAGCGGGGGAGACCTTGCTTGTGCATGGTGCGGCTGGCGGTGTTGGGATGGCGGCGGTTGATCTGGGGTTGCTCTTGGGGGCGACGGTGATCGCTACGGCTGGATCGCAAGCCAAGCTGGATGTGCTCAGGTCGCGCGGGGCGCATCATGTGATCAACGCCGCAAATGGATTCCGTGACGAGGTCAAGCAGTTGACGAATGGGCGCGGTGCCGATGTTGTTTACGATCCGGTGGGCGGCGACGTGTTCGACGAAAGCGTGCGCTGTGTGGCTTTTGACGGGCGGCTGCTGGTGATCGGATTCACCGGTGGGCGGATTCCGTCTGTCAGCGTGAATATGCCGTTGATCAAAGGGTTTTCTGTGGTTGGGGTGCGGGCTGGCGAGTACGGGCGGCAGTTCCCCGAGAAGGGCCGTGAGAATGTGGCGGCCGTCGAATGGCTGGCGCATGAGGGCAAGATCAGGCCGCATTTGGGGTTGAGGGTCGGGCTGGATGACGCAGTTTCGGCGTTCCGCGCGCTCAGCGAACGGCGGGTGATTGGGAAAGCCGTGATTGTGCTGTAAGCCCGCCTGATCCCGACGCTTACTTTTTGGTCGCTCTGTG
>JANOFD010000783.1:0-5715 GCA_031413455.1 Rhodobiaceae bacterium | reverse complement strand
TTTGCACTTCGCAAAAAAGGGTGAGGGGCCTGCGCCGCCGCCTTCCCCCCCGCCCCGCTCATTAACTTGATGGTAGCCATACCCCCTCATCTTGGCCCCGGATCTCGTCGGGCGATGGGTTGGCTGCGTTCTGGCTTTAAGGGGGCAAGAGCGCGGCCAAGCGCCTTCCGGATCGTGAAAATTCTCACGTGCGAAGGGTCAGGTCATGCGTAATCGAATCATATTGCTCTCAGGCGTCTCGGCGTGCGCCGTTCTCGCCAGCGTCATTCCCGCCAACGCCGCCGACACGATCTCTGGTCCGGGCGTCACCCCCACCTACACCAACGCCGAAACCGACACCGTCACCATAAATCTCGACGCCATTCTCGGCATCGACGTTAACAACGACAGCTTCATCAACAATATCGACATGAGCGATGCCGGGCCAAACCTGATCATCGACGACAGCACACTGGTCGGCGACCTGGTGAATTCCGCCGAGATGATCTCAACGACCGCCACCGCGATCCAGGTCCTCAACGACTCCCAGATCGGCGGCCAGATCGTGAACTCCGGCACCATCCAAGGCGCGGTCCTCGGCCTCTGGGTCACCGACGACAGCACCCTGCTGGGCGGTATCGCCAACAGCGGCACCATCAGCGGTGGCGTCACCGGCATTCTGCTCAACAACGACGCCAGCATTTTCGGCGGCATCACCAATTCCGGCAACATCGACGGCGGTGCCGGCATCTTCGTCAACGACGCCCAGTCCGAACTCCACGGTGGCATCCACAACCAGACCGGCGGCCAGATCGTCGGCACCACCAACGCCGCCATCGCGCTCTCCGGTGCGGCTTACAGCGGTGGCATCACCAACTCCGGCACCATTTCCGGCCAGACAGCGGCTGACGGCATCTACATGACCGGCGGCACCTTCACCGGCGACATCAACAACACCTCCGGCACCATCGAAGCCACCGGCTCGAGCGGCATCGCCATCGAAATCACCGCAGGCACCTTTACCGGCGGCATCTCCAACAGCGGCAAAATCCTGGGCGAAGCCACCAACGGCGTCGCCATTCGCGTCCTGGGCACGACCGATTTCAACGGCAATATCACCAACACCGCGTCGGGTGCCATCCGCGGCGACGTCGTCGCCATCGTCCTCAGCAACACCACCTTCGACGGCAACCTCACCAACCAGGGCGCGATCACCTCGAACAACGGCGTCGGTATCACCGAAAACGCCACAACCTTCACCGGCAACATCGACAACCAGCTCGGCGCCACCATCGACGCCGAAGACACCGCAGTCCTCATCACCTCCGCCACCTTCACCGGCAACTTCACCAACGCCGGCAGCATCGACTCGACGTCGGGCGACGCCGTCATCATCAATGCCGCAGCCTTCAACGGCAACTTCACCAACTCCGGCCACATCACGGCATTCGACAACGCTGTCGTCTTTACCGGCGCGGCTTTCACCGGGGCCATCGGCAATTCGAACGAAATCACCTCGGTCAATGATGCGCTGCGCGTTGATTCAGGCACGACCGTAACCGGCAACATAGATAACAGCGGAACCATCCGCTCGACCGGCGAAGACGGCATCGACATCAACGGCACCGTCACCGGTTCAATCACCAATGCCACAACGGGCGCCATCCACGGCCTGCGCGACGGCATCGACCTCGACGGCACCGTCACCCTCGGCATCACCAATTCCGGCACCATCATCGGCGAAACGGGCGCCGCCATCGACCTCAGCGGTTCAGCCGCAACCCACACCATCACCCAGTCCAGCGGCCTCATCCGCGGCGGTGACGGCGTGACCACCGGCACAGCGATCCGCATGAACAACGTTGCCCTCCAGGACACAGTCAACGCCAGTGGCGGGACCGTCGACGGTGACATCGTCGGTGGCGCGACCAACATCGACGACGTTGTGATGAACCCAACCTCCACCTTCGTCTACCTCCGCGGCACCGCCACCAACATCGATCGCTTCGACATGGCGGGCAGCGGCACAGCATTGCTGGGCGCCGCCTCGCGCGGCAGCGACACCGGCGTTGGCGTCACCATCAACGCCGTGCGCATGACCCACGGCGGCGAAGGCACGCTCTATCTCGACGACAACACCGACATCAACCTCTCCGGCGCCTACACCCAGACCGACGGCACTCTGGAATATTACCTGACGCCCGACACAACAACGCACGCCACAATCAACGCGGCGACAGCTGCCCTCGGTGGTCGCGCCGCAGCCTTCATCGATCCGCTGGCCTTCGCCGTCGCCGGTGGCGCAAGCGGCCCAACCTACCTCTATGAAAATGTCATCACCGGCACCACGGCGGGCACCTTCAGCAACGCCGGCGCCATCGACATCAACTCCATGTTCTTCGAAGGCGAAGCTGACGTTCACGCGGCCGCTGTCGACATCATCCTTACTCGCCAGGATTTCTCCAGCACCCTGCTACTGCCGGCCATCACGAAGAACCAGGCCGCCGTTGGTGGCGCACTCGAAACGATCTTCGGCAACGGCGTCTATGGTGGCGACTTCGAAGACCTCTACGCCTATCTGTTCGCCCTGCCGGAAGGCTCCGAACACGATCTTGAACACATCTACGACGAACTGGCCGGCGCCGAACATGCCGACAACCAGGAAATCGGCCTGCGCATGAGCCATGCCTTCGACAACACCATCGCCGAGCGCCTCGACGATCTGCGCTCGGCCTCCGCCCATTCCATCGAAGCCTCCAGACTGCGCCGCTATGCGCAAGCCGACGCGATGGTGGTCTCCGACTCCATGCCCGCCAACGAAATTCACGGACTGCGCGGCGCGCAGACCCTTGGCATTTGGGCCCAGGCCTACGGCGACTGGACCGAGGCCGAAGGCGACCTCGAGGCCGCGGCCTATGACCAGGACACCACCGGCATTGCAGGCGGCATTGATGCAGCCCTCTCGCATAACATTCACGCCGGCGCCGCCGTGGGCTGGTCGCAGGCCGATGTTGAGTTCGCAACCCCTGGCGATGAAACCGAGATCGACGCCTTCAATGCCGCCCTCTATGCGGCCTACGAACAGGGCCACTTCTTCGCCGATGCGGTGTTGAGCTTCGCCTCGCAGGACATCACAACTGCGCGCGAAATTGATTTGGGCTTCGGCATCTTCGACGCCGCCTCGTCCTATAACGCCACGACTTGGGGGCTGCACGGCGAAGTGGGCTGGGTTGTCAGCTTTAACGGCGGCTCATTCGAACCGTTCGCAGGCCTGCACTACGCAAACCTTGCGACCGACGGCTTCAGCGAAACGGGTGCCGGCGCCAACAATCTCATCGTCGCAGGGCAAGACGCCGATACCTTGACATCGTCATTGGGGGCGAGGCTTGCCGGCAGTTGGACGGATGGCGGCGTGCGCCTGATCCCAAGCCTGGAAGTCGCCTGGCGCCACGAATACATGGACGAGCGCCAATCGTTCCTCGCCGCCTTCGAAGGAGACCCAACCACGCGCTTCCAGATCGTCTCCTCAGCCCTGTCGCGCGACAGTGCCGTCGTCAAAGCAGGCCTCGGCGCCGAATTCGATCGCGGCTTCATGGTCTTCCTCGACTACAACGGCGTCTACAACACCTCCGCCAACAGCCACGGCGCCACCGCCGGCGTGAGAGCGTCATGGTAAGATAAAAGTATCACCGCAAAGACGAGAAGACGCGAAGATAAAGAGCAGAAAAGGCGCTGCGCGCCGAATGAAACGACTTCCGGTACGAAGCACCAATTTTTCTACTTCTCTTCGCGTCTTAGCGGTGAACCTTTCATTCTTGCCCACCGCGCGACGGCGCAACTCAGCTGGAATTCACCACGCGCTTGAGACCATTCTTGAACAGCGGCACATTGAAGTTCATCAAGAATCCAAGTTGATGGCCCGATAGCTTCAAATAGGTAAGCAGTTGCGCGTGATGGATTGGCGCCAAAAAATCTACAGCTTTGACTTCAACGATAACAGCGCCGCCAACCAACAGATCGATACGGTACCCGGCATCCAAAGTGAGTCCGTCGTAGACGATTGGGAGGGCGACTTGACGCGATACACCTATGGATCGTCGTTCAAGTTCATAAGCCAGACAATGCTCATAACAGGACTCCAGCAAGCCTGGCCCCAGCGCTCTATGCACCTTCAATCCTGAATCCACGATTTCAGTGGCAATGCGCTCCACTACATCCGGAACTGAGTTGTCACCCTGATCGGCTTCCATCGTGCAAATCCAATAGCGAGGGTTGCTTTTGGTGAGGCTTACCTGCCGCCCACAAGAAGAAAAGTAAAGTATCACCGCAAAGACGCGAAGGCGCGAAGAAAAGAAGAAAAATTAGTGCTTCGCACCGGAGTCGTTTCATTCGGCGCGCAGCGCCCATTCTAATCTTTTCTTTGCGTCTTCGCGTCTTTGCGGTGAACCTTTTTACTTACCTCCTGCGCCCCGCCACACATGCGAGCCAAAGCGGGCTTGTTACGGCGTGATGGCGGGCTTCACGGCTGGTTTTGCCGCGGGTTTGGCGGCGGGCTTCGCCGCGGGCTTGGCGGGTTTGTCGGGCACTGTGATGATGCCGTTGGCTTTGTTGTAGGCGTCGACCAGTTTGTTGAAATCAAGCGACAGCACATCGCGCTCTTCTTGCGCGCGATTGAAAACAAAGACGATGTAGTCGGTGTCTTTGTCCGAGAGACGCGGACCCAGCGTCTTTTCCAGCGTCAGCAAACATTTTTCGTAATAGCTGACCTCTGATATGTAATCCGTGACCGCCTTGCGCGTCCGTTTCATGTCTTCAATCGTGGCGGTCTTCGCATCGATGGCAATGGTGGGTGCGTAGGGAAACCCGCCGCAGCTGCCCATAATCTCTTCCTTGATTTTGACCGGCTTCGGCGCGGTCGCGCCAATGCTCTGGCCAGCGTTTGCCAAAACCGCGAATACAACCAACGCAGCAACGATCCCGATCCGCATGATATTCCCCAATCTCAAATTCAATTCTGGATTGCTAAATAGCGTAACCAGCGCCTCGAATCCATGCCTAACCGGGTGAATTGGTTTCCGCGCCCGCTTTCTCAAGCCATATGTGGCACCCGAAACGCCGCCGCCCAGCTCTCAACCCCTTGCCCCGCCTCATAGCGCGACACGCACTCAATCAGGCTGGAAACCTCGAAATTATGGCGTTCAGCCAGACTTCGCAGGTAACGTTGATTGTGCTGAAATCGCCGTTTTGCGCCCAGCGCGAAGTCAGCGGTGTCGCCGCGTTCCGTTGTAAAAAGCCACAACCCGCCAGGATTCAATCGGGCTCGCACGCTACTGAAAAGCGCCTCCAGATCTCCCAGGTAAACCAGGACATCTGCCGCAATGATCAGGTCAAACGGTCCATCGAGTTCACGCGGAAGTGATTCAACGTCCCCCTCAACAAGCAGTCCGTAAATTCCAAGACTTCGCGCCTTGTCAAGCATACGCGCCGACAGATCGACCCCCACCAGCGTCTTGGCCAAACCCTTGAACGCCACGCCGCTCAACCCCGTGCCACAACCAAGATCAAGCACAACAAGTTTGCGCGCCGGATCAACGAGCATCTCCGCGAGCCCACGCAGAATCCCCGGCGCCGCATAGCCAAGTTGCTGCTGCATGCGCGAGTCATAGTTGGTCGAAAATTGATTGAACAATTCCCGGACATAGCCGGCATCCGCCCGCGCCGCATGCCGCATGCCGG
>JANOFD010000782.1:0-7852 GCA_031413455.1 Rhodobiaceae bacterium | reverse complement strand
GCAGGTTTCGAACCTGCGACCCGCTGATTAAGAGTCAGCTGCTCTACCAACTGAGCTAACCACCCATTCCGTCACGGAGAGGGCGTGCCTATAGCAAGCCCGCCCCCTCAACGCAACCGGCGCCTAAGCCGCCCGCACCAGGCTCAAACCGCCATCCACCACCACCGTCGCACCCACGACATAATCTCCGGCGCGCGACGCCAGATAGATGGCCGCCCCCGCCATATCCTCGCCCTCGCCCACGCGGCCAGATGGCACACGCTTGGCGACCTCGCCGGGCATGTCGCGCGCCACGACATTCATGTCGGAGGCGAACGCCCCCGGTGCAATCGCTGAAACGATGATGTTCTCCTCCGCCAGCTTCAGCGCCATGCGCCGCGTCAAATGCGTCAGCGCCGCCTTGCTCGCCGCATAGGAGTAAGTTTCCTGCGGGTTGACCGACAGGCCGTCGATCGAAACAATGTTGATCACTTTCGCAGGCCGCTCGGGCGATGCCGCCGCTCGCAGCAATCCGTGCAGCGCCTGCGTGAGAAAGAACGGCGACTTCACATTCAGGTCCATCACCTTGTCCCAGCCCTTCTCGCTGAAGGCGTCGAACGGCTCCAGCCACGCCGCACCGGCATTGTTAACCAGAATGTCGAGCTTCTTCTCGCGCGCACCAAGGGCCGCAGCCAACGCCTTGGCGCCCGCGACCGTTGACACGTCCACAGGCAAGGCAAAACAAAAACCGCCACCGGCCGCCAGCTCTTTCGCCGCCGTCTCGCAAGCCTCTGCTTTGCGTGAAGAAATATAGACGCGCGCCCCGTGCGCGATGAAACCGGCTGCGATCATTTTGCCGATGCCGCGTGAGCCGCCGGTTACCAACGCTGTCCGGCCCTCAAGTGAAAACAAATTCCGCATCCAAACTCCCTTTCCTTATCCTGCGGCACGTTCGCGCGCCCGTGTGGCAAAGTCCAGCCCCGCCACAATTTGGGCCACAAGTCGAGACAAGATAAGCCACCAGTCGCACCGCCTGAAGGAACACATATGACCCGCCGCGCGCTAACAGTGATCTTTCTTTCGCTCGCCATCGCCAGCTGTGACAACGCCGAGCAAACGAGCAGTCACTACGCCTCAGAGCCAGCCGCAGCCCCCATGGCTGTCGACGGTATGGTCGCAGGCGTTGGCGAATCGAGCGGCGGCTTGCAGAAAGTAGAAGGCGGTGAGTCCTACACTTATGACCACAATCTCACCATCTCAATGGCAAGCGGCTTCGTCAAAGCCCGCTTCGAGCGCGCCCGCGACTACTGCCAGAACGACCCTGCCCTCAAGTGCAAAGTCACATCGGCCTCGTTTCGTCTCTTAGGTGAACCTGATGCGCCGCTGCCGGTCGCAAACCTCAGCGTTGCCTTGCCGCACGAGAGCGTCGCACAATTTGAAAGCAGCCTGGTGGCCGCCCTCCAGGATGAAGACAAAGGCGACATCATCATCAAGTCGCGCCAGACCAGCGCCCAGAACGTCACCAATCAGGTTCGCGATATTGCAGCCCGGCTGAGCCAGCTTACCAACTATCGTGACCGCATGATCGAACTCTCCAAGCGCAAAAACGCCACCACCGAAGACCTGATCAAAGTCGAAGCAGAAATCTCGCGCACCCAAAGCGAAATCGAACAAATCGAAGGTCAAAGACGCGATCTGGCCGAGCGCATCGCCAAAGAAAATCTCTCGATCTCCTTCGAAGCCCAATCCACTGCCTCCGACGCACTCCAGCCGGTGCGCGAGGTTTGGCAATCCTCACTGCGCACAATGGCCGACAGCGCCGCCGGCGCACTGGCCTTTATCGTGGGAAGCATTCCATGGATTCCGGTTCTGCTGATCGTCTTTTTTCTGGGACGCTTCCTCTGGCGCCGTGCCAGAAAATCGGCGAGCTAACTGGCCCACAATCCCGAAGCCGAACGCGGAATATCGACGCTGCGATGGATCTGCACGCTCAGCAGCAAGCCAAAACCGAACAACACGGTCAACAAGGCCGTGCCGCCATACGAGACCAGAGGCAAAGGAATTCCTACCACCGGGATCAGCCCCATCGACATCGACGTATTGATCAAAATATAGAGCAGAAAATTCAGGCATACCCCCATCGCCACCAGCCGCCCAAACTGGCTTCGCGTTGACAAGGCAATGCGCACACCCTGTATCAACAGCGCCAGATAAAGCCCCATCAATATCATAAGGCCGAACAGGCCGAACTCCTCGCCCAGAACCGTAAAAATAAAATCGGTCTGCTTCTCCGGAAGGAAATTCAGCCGGCTCTGTGTCCCTTGTCCAAAACCCTTGCCAAAAATGCCGCCCGACCCCAACGCAATTTTCGACTGCGTGATATTGTATCCGGCCCCCAATGGATCACTGTCGGGGTCGAGAAACGTGTACACACGCTCCTTCTGATAATCCTTGAGCGAAAACTCCCAACCGATGGGAACGACGGCAAGGCCCAGCAAAATCACCGGGACAATGATTTTCCAACTCAAACCCGCCAAAAAAATAAGCCCGCACCCTCCGGCAATCAGGATCGCCGCCGTTCCCAGATTGGGTTGCAGCAAAACCAACCCTGCCGGCATTGCAATCAGCAGCAATGCCGGAAATAATCGCGTCGGGCGCGAAACGTCATCCAGCAACACGCCGTGCAAAAAGCGCGACAGCGCCAATATCAGCGCAATCTTCATCAGTTCCGAAGGTTGCAGCTGCAAGGGACCAATGTCGATCCAGCGCTCAGCCCCCTTACCCATCCGCCCGGTAAACTCGACCGCCACAAGCAGCAATAGACTGACACCATAGATTGGATAGGCGAGTTGAAACCAGCTCCGCAAATTGACCAACGCCACCCCGATCATCAGCGCCATGCCGATGGCAAAGCGCACCATCTGCCGCTCGGCCCACGGCTCAAAACTGCCGCCCGCAACCGAATAGAGCAGGCCAAATCCGATGCACGAAATCGCCGTCACCAGGGCGACAACCCCCCAGTTCAACGCGCGCAGCTTTCCCCACAGCCTGAGATCGCGCCCCGAAGAACTGAAGGCGTCGCTGAAACTCATGACCGGCTAAGCCTGCCGCGACGGCGTAGCCGCCGTACGGATTGGCGGCACAAAAATCTTTTGCCGCGCCGGGTCGCGCTGCCCGACCAGAGTCATGATGTCCTTGGCTACCGGCGCCGCATTACGCGAGCCGCCGCCGCCATGTTCGATCACAACTGATATTGCATAACGCGGGTTCACCACCGGGGCGAAGGCAATAAACAAGGCGTGGTCGCGGAACTCCCACGGTATGGAATCAGCGCTGCGCCCGCGCAGTTCGGCCGTCAGGCGCCGAACCTGTGCAGTGCCCGTCTTGCCCGCCATGTCAAAGCCTTCAACGGCCAAGCGCGACCGCGCAGCCGTTCCCCCTTGATTGGTCACCGCATCCATGCCGCGGTGAACGATGGCCACGTGAGCTGGATCAAGTCCCAAATCATCAGGTTCAGTCATCACGCGAGGCTGCCCGCCAAACGACTTGATCACATGCGGTATCACGGCTTTGCCACCATTCGCCAGCCGCGCCGTCATCACGCACAACTGCAGCGGCGTCGTCAAAACGGCACCTTGACCGATGCCGACATTATAAGTGTCCCCGTCGCGCCAGGCATCGTTGCGGGCCCGCAATTTCCATTCGGGATCGGGCATCAGGCCCTTCTTTTCGCCGGGAATTTCCAGCCCATAGGCCTGCCCCAGTCCGAACCTGCGTGACATCGAAGCGATTTCTTCGATGCCGGTTCGTCTTGCGCACTCATAGAAATAGACATCGCAAGAATTTTTGATTGCCGACACCATGTCCATCGAACCGTGCCCACCGCGTTTCCAGCAATGAAAGATGAACCGGCCCAACGCCGTCGCTCCCGAACAATGCACCCGCGTGGCCGGCGTCATCGCGCCAGACTTCAACGCCGCCAGCGCCACCACCGGCTTATAGGTCGAACCCGGCGGATACATGCCGGTGATCGCCTTGTTCAAAAGCGGCTTCAGTTTGTCTTCATTCAACTGCTTCCACAACGCAGAGGTGACCGTTGTGGTGAAGGCATTCGGATCAAAGCCCGGCGCCGATACAATGGATATCAGCTCGCCCGTATTCACGTCCATCACGACGACGGAGCCGCTTTGGCCCACCAACCGCTCCTGTGCCAGCTTCTGTACTTCCATATCCAGGGACAGCACAACATCCTGCCCCGGTGTCCCGGGCGTGCGCGCCAACTCGCGGATCACGCGCCCATGTGCGTTGACTTCGTTGTGGGAGGCACCCGGCTTGCCGCGCAAAGCATCGTCGGCGGCTTTCTCCACCCCTGATCGCCCGATCCTGAAACCCGGCAACGATAAAAGTTCCGGTTCCTTCTCGATGTCTTTGTCGGTGACACCGGCGACATATCCCAAAACATGGGCAAGCCACGGCCCGAACGGATACGACCTCAGCTCACCGGCATCCGTTTCGATCCCCGCCAAATCCGGCGCGTTCAAATTGATCTTTGCAAAATCATCCCAGCCAAGCCCCTCCGCCACGAGAACCGGGTTGAAGGGCTTCGAATGCGCCGCCTGACGAACGGCCTTGGCAATGCGATGCGGCGGTAAGTCGATCAATTGTGCGACACGCTCCAAGGCAGCGCGAACGTCCTTCGTGCGTTCTGGAATCAGCAACAGCCTGAAGTTCTGCGCCGTCTTCGCCAGCTCAACACCGGCGCGGTCGAAGATGCGTCCACGTGGCGGTGCCAACAGCTGAAGATTGATCCGGTTGTCTTCGGCCATCATCGTGAACTGTTCACGCTGCAACACCGACAACTGAAATATCCGCCCGGTCAGAAGCGCAAACAACCCGGCGGTTCCTGCAGACAACAGCGCTGTACGGCGCGTAAACGCACGATATCTTACACTATCGCGGCCATCCATCATTGGGGACTAAAACCTCACAAAGTTTCCGGCGCAGTCGTCAGCGCGCGACGCAAGAGTAATAACACACGTGCCAGTACCGGATAAAAAATAACTGAGACGGCCGCTTGGCCAAAAAGTTCCCCAGGCGGAAGCCACCGCGCATAAACAAAAGTACCCAGAACCCAAGACCCGACGGCGACCAACGCTGCAATAATCGCAAATCCCAACCACACACCCACCCCAGTCCGGCCACGAAAGAACACTCGCTGCGACAATGTAAATCCATAAGCAAACAGATACATAACCGCCCAGAATCCGACCGGCGAGCCCGTCGCGAAATCTTGGGCCAATCCCACTGCAAAGACCGCCCAAGGTGGAAGAAACTCCGGCCCATGAATGGCCCAGAAGAAAATGGCAATCAACGCAAGATCAGGACCCAGCACAACGCCCTGCATCAAGTTCATCGGCGCCATCGCAACCAGCATCATGCCCAGCGTCACAAAGAGCGGCAAGGCGCGCCACAACTGCTGCAGCAACCAGAAAAAGCCGATCTGCAAAGTTTCAAACATGGCGATGACCGTTGCTCACAATGGCCGCAGCCTTCCGGGTTGCGCGTGCACGGCGTTGGTATGCGGCAGCGCCCCCGCAGGCTGCGCCGACGCCGGTTTAGCCTTACCATCGCCCTTGTCCGGCTCTGTGCCCGCAGGCACTTCATCCACATCGATGGGCGCACGATACTTCAGAATGCGCACAAAGTCGGCGCGTCCCTCGTTCGTAAATAGCTTCACGCGCGGCGACGTCTCCCCTTTAACGACAATGCCAATGGCAACGCCCGGCGGAAATGCAGCGCCGTCCGATGTCGTGACGACGCGGGCACCGGCCACAATGCGCGAACCCGACGGAAGATACTCGAGCACCGGGCGCTCGGTATTATCGCCAACAAGAATGGCTTTGAGATTGACACCCTCAATCAATACCGGGATGCGGCTGTTGAGGTCTGTCACCAGCAACACGCGCGACGAGCGGTTACCCGTCGCAATCACGCGGCCCAGCAAACCCCGGTCATCGACGACGGCCTGACCCTTGAGCACATCCTGCACCCGCCCGGCATTGATCAAGACTGTCCGCACGAAAGGCCCGGTGGTATCGGCAATCACCCGCGCCGCAACCGCGGTCACCGGCGCATCCGTGGGAATTTTCAGCAGCCCTTCATAGCGCTGCACTTTGCGTTGCAGTTCCGCAAGCTCGCTTTGCGCTGCTCTGAGATTTGCATTTTCCTGGCGCAGTTTTTGGTTTTCGTCATAGGTCGAAAACAACGATCCAAGACCTGCAATCCACCGGTTCACTTCGCTGGCAGGAACCGCAAGCACGTCCATAAACACAGCACTCACGTCATTCGCGGCACCGCGTGCATCGTCAAACAAAGCCTCCTGGCCGCGCCCGATGACCAGCAGGATCAGCGCGATCAAAAAGAAAACCGCCAACGCCGGATTCTGGGCCAAGACCGCCCACGATCCAGACGATGATCTGCGGCGATTGCGATTCCACGCCATCTCTTTAGCGGCTCATTCCGTACTAATAATACACCGACGACAAGACCTGCCTATGCGTACTCAAATGTTCAAGCACCTTGCCTGTGCCCAGCGCCACGCACGACAACGGCTCATCGGCGATGGAGACCGGCAAACCCGTTTGATCGCGCAGCACCTGATCCAGATTCGTCAGCAGCGCCCCGCCGCCTGTCATCACGATTCCCTTGTCGACGATGTCGGCCGCAAGTTCCGGCGGTGTCGCTTCCAGCGCCACCTTTACCGCTTCCACGATCTGACTGACCGGCTCCAGCAGCGCATCGGCAATTTGCGCCTGCGTTATCGTAATTTCCTTGGGCACGCCATTCAGCAAATCCCGGCCTTTGATATCAATTCTGACTTCGCTCGCGTTTTCGGGCGCCCGCGCGCAGCCGACTTCTTTCTTGATCCGCTCAGCCGATGCTTCCCCGATCAACAGATTATGGTGCCGCCGGATATAGGAAATAATAGCCTCATCCATCTTGTCGCCGCCCACCCGGACCGAGCGCGCATAAACAATGCCGCCCAGCGACAGCACCGCCACTTCCGTGGTGCCCCCGCCGATATCGACAACCATCGAGCCCGTCGCCTCAGTCACCGGCAGGTTCGCACCGATCGCCGCCGCCATTGGCTCTTCGATCAGATAAACGCGCCGCGCTCCGGCCGACAAGGCCGACTCCTGGATCGCGCGCTTCTCGACTGCGGTCGCCCCTGACGGCACGCAAATGATGATCATCGGATTGGCAAACGAGCGCCGGTTGTGCACCTTGCGAATGAAATGCTTGATCATTTCCTCCGCGACTTCAAAATCGGCAATCACGCCGTCGCGCATCGGCCGGATCGCTTCGATGTTGCCAGGCGTACGGCCCAGCATCATCTTGGCCGCATTGCCCACTTCCAAAACCTGCTTCTTGCCGTTCTTGTTCAGGATGGCAACGACCGACGGTTCGTTGAGCACGATCCCGCGCCCCTTGACATAGACCAGGGTATTGGCCGTGCCCAGATCAATGGCCATGTCCGACGACAGGAAGCCCAACAAACTCGAGAACATTCGTTTCTCCGTGTACTTATTGTGGCTAAATCCGCTTCTCGCAGATTTAGCCATCTCCGTCGAGCCGAACCCGAAAGGCCTCGACCTTCAGCATGGCCCGGTGGAAGCTCCAACACAAAGCCGCATAGGTCGAGCCGCCCACAACAAAATTGATACGTCTTTCTGTTTACCTTACCGGTGCGGATTAGGTCCAGCGCCCGGATAATTTGAGGGTCGCGCGCCGCTTCAATTTCATCGCCGCGCTCAACACTCACGCCCTGATTCAGAATCTCTTGACGCAGCCGATTGCGGATCCAGGCGAGGTC
>JANOFD010000781.1:0-1197 GCA_031413455.1 Rhodobiaceae bacterium | reverse complement strand
GCGAGCGAACTCGTTCACGATTGCGGTGTCGCAGTCAAAGGTAGGGCATTGACGGCAAAGGGTCAATTAATCCGCTGCAGCGTGTTGGTAGCACACGAGTTGTCCGGATTATGTAGCACGCGATTTGTCCGGTTTTTAGGCCTGCAACGGAGCGGGACCAATGTACCGGACAACTCGTGTGCTACCAACAGATTGTGGGCGCGTCATTGACAGGAAGTTCCTTCGGTGCTACTCAGTAGCACCACAAAACAGGCGCCCGCGATGACCGCAAAAACCTCGATCTCACTGACCGACGCGCAGGAAGTCTTTGCGCGCGACCTCGTCGACCGCGGCCGCTATCCGAGCTTGAGCGCTGTTCTTCAACACGGGCTTGAACTTTTGCGCACCCAGCGCGAAGCGGAGGAAGCAGAAACCGCGGCGCTACGCGCGCTACTCGAAGAGCGCCAACGCGGCCCCTTTATCAGCATGAAGGAGAGCCGCACGCGGATGGAGCGGATGATTGCCACGCGAAAGGCGCGCC
Organism: Rhodobiaceae bacterium; assembly: GCA_031413455.1. GTDB lineage: Bacteria > Pseudomonadota > Alphaproteobacteria > Micropepsales > Micropepsaceae > SZUA-430. The sequence goes on along the minus strand of JANOFD010000781.1, from coordinate 677 downwards.
GGTGAAATACACGGTCGAGCGCGCGAGCGCCATCGGCCGCGACCTTGAAGCGATTTTCGACTTTCTGATCGAAAGCTACCGCTCCTTCGGTGAGGACACGCAGACCGCGATCGATAGCGCCGCAGAGCGGCTGGAACAGATTCACGCCTCGATGCAGTCTCTTGGCGATGCGCCGCACCAGGGCACGTTATTGCCTCAGCTCCTTCCGGGGTTGAGATCGGTCACAAAGGACCGGGCGATTTTCTATTTTAGCGTTGATGATAACAAGCGCGTGGTTCGCGTGCTGGCGGTATTCTTCGGCGGGCAGGACCACGAACGGCGAATGCTCAAGCGGCTGCTCGGCGGATGAGTACACCTGGGAGCGGACAGAACCCAAATTGATTTAATTGTGATTGGTGTATAATACTTTACTCTGCGCTTTTCCCAATATCTGTTATCCCGGGCGCAGTGCAGCACCCTTGTGCAGCTCTGCAGACGCGGGACCCATACGTTATGATGCGTTTGCAAACTCCTGAGCTGCGCTTATGGTTTAAAGCTGGCGAGCCGGAACCTCGCTTTGGTCCCGTGTCTGCGAGGCGGCACGAAGTGCGCCGCATCGCGCACGGGATGACGACGCATTTTCTGTTGGGATATGTAACTGCGGTGGACCCGGGGGAATGTCGAGGAAAACCTGCATG
>JANOFD010000780.1:0-6436 GCA_031413455.1 Rhodobiaceae bacterium | reverse complement strand
CGTCTTGTAGCGCACCTGTTCGTCGGCGCCGGTAAAACCTGGGTTCAGGCATCACTGATTGAGAAGGGTCTCGCGCGCGTTCACTCATGGCCAGACACACGCCGCTGCGTGCCGCCGCTGCTGGAATTGGAGCGCACGGCGCGGTCAGCGCGACGTGGCATCTGGGCAGACGCGCGCTATCGCGTGCGCCGAGCGGACGAACTCGCCCAAGATGTGGGCACTTTTCAAATTCTCGAAGGTCTCGTGCAAAAAGTCTCTGTTGGCCGGCAACGCACCTACCTGAACTTCGGCGAAAATTACCGGACAGACGTCACGGTCACGATTTCCAAACGCGATCTCAGGCGCTTCACGTCCGGCGGCATTGATCCCGCCTCTTGGCAGGGCAAGACCATCCGAGTTCGTGGCTGGGTATCACTGCTCAATGGTCCGGAAATAGAAGTTTCGCATCCCGAACAAATTGAAATGCTGGAACCGGCCTCACCGCGAAATTAACACGGCACCTGAGAAAAAGGGCCCGGAGAGAAAATCTCGGGCCCTTCATCAATTGTCACAGTGCGACTAAACTAGGCGGCTCTTTGCAGCGCAACTTCCAGCCGCTTGACTGCCGCGTCTTCGTCGATCCGTTCAACGGCCGCGACTTCGCGCGCCATACGGGCCAACGCGGCTTCGTAGAGTTGACGTTCCGAGTATGACTGCTCTGGCTGCCCGCTGGTGCGGTGCAGGTCGCGCACCACTTCTGCGATCGAAATGAGATCGCCCGAGTTGATCTTGGCTTCATACTCCTGCGCCCGGCGGCTCCACATAGTCCGCTTGATGCGTGCGCGGCCTTTGAGCGTGAGCAACGCCGACGCCACCACATCCGGCGACGATAGCTTGCGCATGCCGATGGCCGACGCTTTGGCAACGGGTACGCGAAGTGTCATTTTTTCCTTGTCGAAATTGATAACAAAAAGTTCCAGGCGGATGCCGGAAATTTCCTGTTCGACAACCGACACAATACGCCCGACGCCATGTGCTGGATAGACAACCCAATCGTTGGTTCGAAACTCGGATTTTTTCTTTTCCGGCTTCGGGACCACAATCACTGGCTTAGGGGCAACCGCAACCATCGCTGGCGGCACCGCTTTGAGCTCAACCTTCACCACCACCGGTTTGATTTCTGCCTTGGGCATGACCTTGGCGTCCACTTTTGGAACGGCCTTCAGTTCCGGTTTCTTTGCCACAATTTTAGGGGCAACAGCCTTCATTTCAGATTTCGCAACCACTTTCACGTCCACCTTTTGTTGTTGTGCTTTAGCGACTGGTTTCACGGCTTTCGCTTGCAGTTTAGTTGCTTGCTTCTTCGTGCTCATTCCCATCGATCTTTCCCGCTCAACTTGGGCATGCAACAAGCGGTGCGGCCGCGTATTAGGACGTCACACGGCCGGGCCGGGCAACGCACGTTCGCGGTGTTCCGCGGCTTTAAAAACGGTCCGGCATGAATGTTTCATGCCGAACTCGCGGAAGCCGGACCGTGAAGTCCCAACACCCAAATGTTGACCTGCAGCGCTTGTACGTCATTACCAAGTGATGAAAATGTAACACGAAAAGTAGGAAAAATAAAGGCAGACCAAGCCGTTAACCAATATTTCGAAGTCGTCGCAATAGCCGCACAATGGCCGTTTTGCGCGATATTATCTCAGAATCTTGAATCACCTTAAAATAGAAGAAAGTGACGCACTCAACCTCTAAATGGGGAAAACTGCAGTTTTCTGTCGTTAACGAATAGACCTCAGCGACTCACCGCTAAGTGCCTTCACCAGGCTTTGGGCTGAAGAACTTCTCGTACTTGTCTGTCACGGTTTCGAACTCTTTGGCGTCTGCAGGCGGCTCACCCTTCAGTGTGATGTTCGGCCACTTGATAGAAAAATCCTTGTTGAGCACCAGCCATTTTTCCATGCCAGTTTCGGTGTCGGGTTTGATGGCGTCAACCGGACACTCCGGCTCGCAGACACCGCAATCGATACACTCGTCGGGATGGATGACGAGCATATTCTCCCCCTCATAAAAACAATCGACGGGGCAAACTTCGATGCAGTCCATCAACTTGCACTTAATGCAGGCTTCGGTGACAACGTAGGTCATGGCGACGAACTTGCGTCTCCTCAAGAATAAAGCCACGTATTGGCGAGCGAACTCAACGCGTAGCACTTCGCCAAAGGCACAACAACCCTTTCGTGTGTATGGAAAAACTCAGCCGTCTCTGTCGCGGCCTTTGAGCGCAGTGATCGCGCGCCGGTCCCGCTTCGTCGGCCGCCCAACACCCTGACCGGGTATCGTTAACTGCGTGGCTTTCTCGCCGACTTGTTCTAGTGGCGGGGTCAAATCCTCGTACAGCGATTGAGCTTCGTTTGCGGGTCCGCGCCGGGTACCGCCATTTAAAACTTTTATCACGCGTACGCGCGCACCGGCGGAAAATGTCAGCACATCGCTCAGTTTTACATTTGTGCTCGCCTTGTCGCAGCGATGGCCGTTGATCCTCACCTTGCCGTCATTCACGGCTGACGAAGCCATTGTCCGGCTCTTGAAGAAGCGTGCAAACCACAAAAATTTGTCGACCCGCTGCACCTAAGCCCTATTTCTGAAATTTAAGTGCCGACAACGCCGCAAATGGGGAATCAGGATCCACCACAAATGGTTTTTCGGGGCGACGCGGTGAACGCTCTGGGTTTTGCCGAGGCTTTTGCGGCTCGGCACGTTTGTGTTCCCGGCGCTCCTTCGGCTTTGCGGCGGCGAGACCCTCAGGTTTGTGCCGCTCTTTGACAAAAGGAGCTTTTGGAACCGCGCGCTGTGGCCGTGGTTTTGGCCGCGGCTCCTCGCGCCGTTGGCGCTGCTGCCACTGTGTCGTTTCTTCTCCGGTTTCAGACTTGATGCGAACGTCGCGAAAACCCAGAGAGCGCAGGATGTGCGCCATATCATCATCGCCACACCCCAACACCGACATCATGTCGGGCGAGACCGCAAAGCTCTCGGGCATCTGGCCGCTCTGACCCTTGCTGCGAATGATTTCACCCACACGCTCAAGCATGTCGAGCCGGACCGCTCTCGGTCCACACAAACGAAATCCTGCCGCTTCATAAAAGCCGGAAGGGACAGAAGGATCCGTGGGCAGTGACGTGAGCCCTGCCGTCGGTGGCGGCGGAATGTCCACCATTCCCTGATAAACAGACCACAACAGCGCTTTAAGCCGCGCCGCCGCAGGCTTGAGCAGTGCCGGAAGGAAAATGGAAAACGCACCAAAGCGGACCCCAAGTCGGCGCAGTGGCGCCCGGTCTTCCTGGGCAATCACACGCAGTTCACGCGTGACCGACTGGCGGGACGCCGATCCTAAATTCTCGTAGAGCTGAAAGGCCAACCCCCGCGCCACGCCCTGGAGCGGCGATGCAAACAACACGAAGTTTGCCGCTGGCGCTGCTTCGCCCTCAGCGGAGTCAGGTTTGTCATCAATCGCCGCAGAATCATCCGGCTCACCCCCAGCTTCAATGTCGTCTGGTGAAGTTCCGTTCTCGGATTGCACTGTAATTGGATCCGCATGGGCTGGATCGGGTGAAGGCGCAACAGGCTCGGCCTTGGCGGGCAGCTCTTTCTTAAGCTCTGCTTGCATGGTCACAAGAGGCGCCAGAATTTTCATGATGTGGTGCATGAGCCATTCGTCAAGCCGTTCGCTTGCGCGCTCACGGGCAGCTTGCGACAGCAAGTCGTCCGCGAACAGCTCGACTTGCGGACGCAAGGGCTCATGTCCCTTCTTCAGTTGGGCAACAATTCCGCCGTTCCACCAAATTCGTCCATGCTCCGACAGCGTAATGGCCGAGTCTGGCGCACCGGTGAGCGCGTAGGCGCGCGAAGCAATTTCTCCGGCGAGGCCCTTGAGTGCCGCCGCACGCAGCGCCCGGCCATGAATGCCCAATGCGCGCGGGTCAGCAACAAACGAGAACCCTTGCAGCCGCCCGACATATTCGCCCTCGACCAGGACTTCACCCTCATCATCGACGGTTGCCACGAACTCTTCATCCTCGCGCAAGCGCCTCATCAAAACGCTGGTGCGCCGGTCGACGAAACGCTGCGTCAGCCGCTCGTGCAGCGCATCCGACAGCCGGTCTTCAACCGCTCGCGTCCGCCCCTGCCAGTGCGAGGGATCAGCAACCCACTGCGCGCGATTGGCAATATAGGTCCAGGTCCGGATATGCGCGATACGCTGTGCAATGACATCAATGTCGCCTTCGGCATTGTCGAGACGCGCGACATGCCCCTCAAGCCAGTCTTCGGGCAGCACGCCCTCATGGCTCATCAAATGTTCGAAAATATTTCCAAGCAGTTGTGCGTGCTCTTCGACGGAGACCTTACGAAAATCGGGGATCTGACACACCTGCCACAATTGCTTCACACCAGCAGGTCCGCCAGTCATGCCCTTGACGCGGTCTTCGGCCGCCAAAATTCTCAGCACTTGCTGATCGTCTTGTGCCCGCGCCCGTGAAAACCCGCGCGTCGGTGGTAGAGCATCCAGGCTTTGATCGAGTGCGGCAACGCTGGAAAAGTCAACGACGGTGTTGCGCCATTGAATGACGCGCATCGGATCGAAGCGATGGTTCTCGATCGCCTCAACCGTCTCTCCATCCAGCGCATCCGCATCCGCTGTCACGCCAAATGTACCATCGTTCATGTGGCGCCCAGATCGCCCGGCGATCTGGGCAAGCTCGCTGGCGCGCAACGGTCGGCGAACGGATCCATCGAATTTGTCGGTGGCCGCAAACGCAACGTGATCGATGTCCATGTTCAGACCCATGCCGATCGCATCGGTCGCCACCAGAAAGTCGACATCGCCTGATTGATAGAGTGCCACCTGTGCATTGCGCGTGCGCGGGGACAGCGCGCCCATGACAACGGCGGCACCGCCCCGTTGTCTGCGCACAAGTTCAGCAATCGAATAGACGGCATCCGCAGAAAACGCCACAATCGCCGAGCGCCGCGGCAAGCGCGTAAGTTTACGCGCGCCCGTGTACGCCAAGTCTGAAAACCGGGGCCGCGAAATAAACTGCACGCCTGGCAAAAGCTTCTGGAGCAAAGGCCGCATGGTGTCAGAGCCCAGGAAAATAGTCTCCGAGCGGCCACGGGCATTCAAAAGCCGGTCAGTAAAGACATGCCCCCGGTCGAGGTCATTGGCCAACTGGATTTCATCGACGGCCACAAATTCAGCCCCCACATCCAGCGGCATGGACTCAACGGTCGCAACCCAGTGTGTCGGTGATTTCGGCACGATCTTTTCTTCACCGGTAATCAGCGCGACGCAGTGCGGGCCTTTGACGGCCACAATTCGCTCATAGACCTCCCGCGCAAGCAGCCTCAACGGCAAGCCGATGATGCCACTTTGGTGGGCCATCATGCGTTCAATCGCGTAGTGGGTTTTGCCGGTATTCGTCGGCCCAAGAACGGCAGTCACGCGGCCGTAGGGAATTGTCATCGATAATGTATCCAACAGTGCAAATCGAGGTCCTCATGCCTTGGAGAGCGGGCGCATGGCAAGTGACTCGATGTGCGGGCCAGCCTACGCTGTGGAAATCGGGGGGATAGTTTGGATCACAAGAAGAACAGATCAGGTCCGAATCAGAAATAAAAACTCGTCAGTGTTTGTTCACGCCAAAACCTAGTAATTACAAAGGCTTCAAACACTAATTTGACTCAGTATATAAAGCTTGTGTGACCGAGATGTGTCAAGGCGATATCAATTCCTCCGTGTGCGGATTGAGCTGATAGAATACGGGATTCGCACTTGCAAAAACTCCGTGTCCGGACTGAATTTATCCGTCCCCGGACGATTTGTGCTTGAAATGGCGGGCTGTGGAAAAATCCGGGAATACGCCGGAACATTACAAAAACAGAACAGGGTCAAAGGATCGACTCTGGCATAATTCTAATTCGTTCACGCCCAACATCTAGGGGGCACGTCGCACCCGAATCACTAGGACCATATCGAAAATTGTGCCGTTTGACGCATGCACGCTTTCCCCGAATACTCGGACGAGAATACTGCGCCTGCGAAACGAATTGGAACCGCACCACATGACTGACTTTCCCAAATCCGGCCTGGAACAGTGGTCCACGTTGGCGGGCAGCGATCTCAAGGGAAAACCGGCGGATTCGTTGATCTGGGCAACGCCAGAAGGCATTCCCGTCAAGCCGCTTTACACCGCCCAAGACCTCGAGAAACTGCAATACATTGATTCAATGCCGGGACTGGCGCCCTATAGAAGGGGTGTGCGCGCAACCATGTACGCTGGCCGCCCATGGACCATCCGCCAGTACGCCGGCTTTTTCGACCGCAGAGGAATCCAACACATTCTATCGCCGGAACCTGGCAGCCGGCCAAATGGGCCTGTCCATTGCGTTCGATTTGGCCACC
>JANOFD010000779.1:0-3916 GCA_031413455.1 Rhodobiaceae bacterium | reverse complement strand
TTCGCTTGGTGCCGCAACTTGGCGGCGCTGTTGGCGCAAGGCACCCGTAGCTCAGCTGGATAGAGCACCAGACTACGAATCTGGGGGTCGGGCGTTCGAATCGCTCCGGGTGTACCATTTTGCGGTCTATGACTGTTTTTGGAGCTTTGCTCTTTCGCAGGCCTCGAGCAAATGGTTGCGGACAACGAACTCCACTTTTGGCGGGTTTGACGGTTTCAGGAATGCGCGCCTGTCATTGGCGGTGCCATAGAGTTCCGGTCTGACGGCTTTGAGGCGGGCGAGCAGCAAGCGGTCGGAGTATTTGCGGCGGTAGCCGATGAGCACGCCGCGATAATAGACGGCCTCGTCAATAGACGGCCTCGTCATAGCCGACCCGTCCGCGGCGGTTGGCTTCTTCTTCCAACAGATCGTCGGCGATGGTGAGGGAGTCAAACCACAATTCCTTGAATTTCGGATCTTCCCCGCGCCAGCGATAAACAACCTGGCGCTTGTATTCCGCGTTCTTGCAGGCGATGCGAACGGGGTAACCTTCTGCGAGGGCTTCGAAGAATTTCGTGTCCTGTTCGGCAGTGCGGGCAGTGTGATTGGGTTGGCGGCAAGGCGCGGCGCGGGTTGGAAAAAGTGACACTGCCGCATCGGTGTTTTCGCTTTTTGCGGCGGAATTTGGCGATTCAACTGGTGAAGAAGTGACACTTTCGTATGGTGATTCAACGTCGTCATTCTGTGCGGCGGGGTGGGCGGTATCTTTCAGCATGGCTTATCTCGTGGTTTGAATTTGAACGGGTCAGACGCGGAAATCAGGGCCAAATCTTTGCGAGATGGGCACCGGCGATGGTGCGGGTCGGTCCGGTTCTCGCGTTTTTCGTATCAATTGATGAGACAGGAAGCGAAACACGGACCGATCGGCACTGCGACGCAACTTAGCAGGCCGGTTTTCTATGTCAAGAACAAATACTGAACCTTTTTCCGATCACCTTATATTGTGTCTTTGGTAATACGGCGGTGCGGCGTTGGCGCGGGATTTTGCACGACTATTGGCTAGCGCTCCTAAACGGGTGTTGCGGTTTTCAGGTTTTGGTGGCGGCTGGAGAAAAAGAAGTAGATGGCGCCGATGATGCCCAGCCACATCATGATCAAACTGGCAATCGGAAACATGTCGATGCTGAAGGCAGGCATCAATAGCGCTTCATGCCACTCAAGCCCCGCGCCCTGTTCGGCGAATTTTCGTATCTGCAGCACAAGCCCCATCAATCCCCTCAGGCTGCGAAACATCACATTAGCGTAGGAGCCGAGAAGGAGCATGAAAATGCCGCTCACCGCGACGGCCGACAACAGAGTGAGCCGATGGGCAATCAGAAAACCGGCGCCAAGATAAACGGACAGGATGGCGAGCCAGTTCGTAAGCTGGGCGTTGAGGTTGTCGCTGATCTGAGAGTGCAGCGATGCCAATTCATAGGCTGTCATGAATGTCCTCCTTGGGTGGCGGAGGCGAGTGTATTGGAAAGCTGCGGGGCTTGGAACGGACCAACAGTAATTGCACCGCAAAGACGCAAAGGCCGCTAGGGTCTTGGCGAGATTCGCGCTTTCGCAAATGATTCAGACACCAAAAGCCCAAGCGGTCCTTGTGAACAAGTTCGACATCGAACGCGGATGCCGCCCGCCTGGCGCATCCTGTTACAATTTTCATGTCGCGCCAGGCTGCCCGGTCGGGCATTTCTGCGCTTGCGCGGGATGGCGGCGCGCCATCGCGCGGGATCAGGCTGATGGCAAGTCTGAAGCGTAATTTCATCGAAGATCAGACGCGACACGTCTTCCAACGGGCAACGACCGGCAGGCCGTTTTCTACGCCTCGGAAGACCAAGCACGACACAGCGACTGGCTCAAGGAGAAGGGGGCCAGAGTCGCTCAAGGGGCTCCAGCTATTTGGTGTCTGACCCCATTTCTCTTCCACTGCCGAGCCCAGGCCTCGTATTGCTGTTCGTGTTGCTGATTGCCCGGGCGATCAAGGCTGTCAGTCCGCTTGTCCTAAACCCTAAGAGGTACGACGATCACGAGACCGACGTTGGTCTCGACATGATGGGCGTTGTTGGCGGTGCCTGGTCGTACTGTTCGGCACGGCGGGAGTGTGATACCGTTTGCGGAGCGCTAACAACCATCAGCAGAATTGATCAGAGAGGTTCAATTTTGGCGTCGCGATGGTCAATTTCTTTCATCTTCCACACTGCACGTACATCACTTCGGCTTCACGAAGCGCAGAATCATGCGGTCGCTTTCGCCGATGGCGTCGTAGGGGGTGCTGTCGAATTTTGGGTCGGCGGGTTCGCCTTGCGGGGCGCTGCGGCGCGTGGGTGGCAGCGTCCAGACGCCGAAGGGGTGGTTGCGGGTGTCTTTCGGGTTGGCGTAAAGGTCCGAGCGCGCGTCCAGTTTGAAGCCCGCGCGAACGGCCGCCGCAATCACATAGGTTTCGGTGACATAGCCTGTTGGGGCCTTCGGGTCCTGCTCTGCGTCCGGCGCATTGCGGTGCTCTTCGATTGCGAGAATGCCGCCCGGTTTCAGCACCGCGAAACTTTCGTCCATCACCTTGTCGAGAATGCCGGCCGACATCCAATTGTGAATGTTGCGACCGTTCAAAACAAGATCGACCGAGTTTGGCGCGCCCAGCCCGTTCGATTTCGGACCGAAATTGACCAATTCGATTTTGCCGTAAATTGTCTGATCGGCGAAGCGTTGCTCGTACTTTGTGCGGGCATCGCGCGCGGCCTGGGAGAGTTCGGGATTGCCCAGATCGGCAGCGGTCGCGATATAGCGGCCTTTGGTCATGCGTGCATAGGGTGCCAGGATCTCGGTCCACCAGCCGCCCGACGGCGAAAGTTCGAGCACCGTCATGCCGGGTTTCAGGCCCCAGAAGGTCAGCGCGTCAGCGGGCTTGCGCCAGGGGTCGCGCTGCACATTGGCGGGCGTTCGCCATGTCCCTGCCACTGCGCTTTGCAGCGAAGCGTCGGTTGCGTCAGCGCGCGCGGACAAGGTGCCAAGTGTGGCGAGTGCTGCGATTGCAAAAACCGATGTCAAAAATCTCATAGAATGCGCGCCCCACATGTATAATGTTGTGGGCAAGTCCTAGAGGGTTGGCGGTATGGGAGCAAGGGTGGAGCCGCTCAGCGGGCCAACCCTTCCCGGTATGTTGCGTAGAACGGTGTCCAGGCCAGCATCTCGCGCGCCTTGGTATTGTGCAACCGGAATGACGGAAAGCCCAACTGACCGCCGGTTTTTGGCGCGCCATGACCGGCCGCTTCGGCAATGAAGGCGAAGACATCGCGCCATTGCGCCGGGTGGTTGTCGCATACAATCAGTTTGGAGTGCTGCGGCCAGCGAGAAAGTGCCGCCAGTGTGGCGCTCGCCATATCGGCAATGTGCACGAGCGAGACGTAGGCGGTGCCGTCACCGGGAAGTTTCAGTTTCCCCGCCGCGGCCATTGAATACCAGGCATCGTCAAATCCCGTGCCCGGGCCATAGAAAAGGCCGCCGCGAAGGATGAGCCAATCGAGTGTGCTTTCGCTGACGCTGGATTCCATCGCCAGGCTCGCGGCGATCGCGCGCGCGGCGACGGTGTCTTCGGTGGTTTGGTGGATGTGGTCTTCATCCGACCATTCCGCGTCTCCCGATGCATTCACCATTGCAATGCTTTGCTGGATAATATGCGTAACGCCCGCCTGCTTGCAGGCCGCAAGCCAGTTGGCGGTTCCGTGGCGGCGCAGTTCGTCGTTCGCTTCAAAGTTGCCGCGCCCGCTGGGCCCGGGAAGTGCGGTGGCCAGATTGATTCCGATCGCGCAGCCCTCAAGGGCTTTTGCCATGGAGCTTTCGTCAAAGATGTCGGCTTGAACAATTTCCGCGCCACAGGCGCGGGCGAGCGAGGCTG
>JANOFD010000778.1:0-3561 GCA_031413455.1 Rhodobiaceae bacterium | reverse complement strand
AATCATACGACCGTTTAAGGCAATTGTGCCTTTACCTTGATTTTCGGGGAGCGCAAAGGCCGCGAGGATCGCTCTGGCATCTGCCACCTCTGCCGGGTCCGGCGAAAAGGCCGTGTTGCAGTGTTCGATCTGAGAGGGATGGATCAACGTCTTGCCATCGAAACCCAGGGCGCGCCCTTGCCCGCAAACCGCTTCGAAACCCGGGGCGTCGGCGATGTCGTTGTAGACGCCGTCGATGACCGCGAGTTTGTGAGCGCGGGCGGCGAGTACGGAAATGTTGAGGCTGGCGAGCAGCGCCTCGCGGCCGGGGGTGTGTTTGGCCCGCAGCTCTTTGACGAGGTCGTTGGTGCCCATGACCAAACAGGCCAGGCGCCCGCCGGCCTCGGCGATGACGTTAGCGTTGAAAATGGCGCGCGGGGTTTCGATCATGAGCCAAAGTGCGCAGGCTGGAGCGGCATCGGCCATGTGCTGATGGGCATGAGCGACGTCAGTGGCGCTGTCAATTTTGGGTACGAGGATGGCGTCGGGGCCGGCAGCGATGGCTTGTTCTATGTCGTCGTGGCCCCAAGGCGTGTCCATTCCGTTAACGCGGACAATGATTTCACGCTTGCCGAAGCGGCGGTCTTTGACGGCGGCACAGACCTGGCTGCGGGCGAGCTCCTTGGATTCGGGAGCGACGGCGTCTTCGAGGTCGAGGATCAGGGCGTCGGCGGGCAGGGTCGCTGCCTTTTCCAGCGCGCGGTCGTTTGAGCCTGGCATGTAAAGGACGCTGCGGCGGGGGCGGGTGGTCATTGCGCAAATCTCTCGCTATTTTCGGGGGACCCTAGCGGCGAACATCTTCGGAGCCAAGACGCCATTACGCACACGATCCTATCCATCCAATCGGAAGTGGTGCGCGGCCATGTCGGCAATAGCGTGGCGCGTTTTGCGTTGCAGCGGATGGGAATTGACGTATGGGCGTTGCCGACCGTTTTGCTTTCGAACCATCCGGGGCATGGCAAGTTTCGCGGCGAGACGGTGGCTGCGGCGCGCCTGGGTGAGTTGGTCGAGGGACTGGCCGAGCATGGTTGGCTTGGGCGATGTGCGGGTGTGATCTCGGGATATCTTGGTGCTGCAGATCAGGCCCGTGTCGTGGCTGATGTGGTGCGCCGCGTGAAAGCTGCCAATCCCAAGGCGCTCTATTTGTGCGATCCGGTGTTTGGCGATGATGACGGTGCTTATGCACGACTGGGTGTTGCCGAGGCGATGGCGCGGGATTTGTTGCCGCTTGCCGACATTGCTACGCCGAACCGGTTTGAACTTTCCAGTTTGACATCGCAGCGCATTGAATGCCCGGCGGACGCCGTTCGTGCGGCGCGGCTGCTTGGTGTGCGCGAAGTGGTGGCGACGTCGGTGCCGTGTGGCGATGGCCGGATCGGCAGTGTTGCGGTGACCGCAGGTGAGGTCTGGATGACGTCGACGAACCGTCTTGAGAATGTTCCCAGTGGGACGGGAGATTTGCTTTCGGCACTGTATCTGGGCGCGCGGTTGGGCGGAGAGGCTGTGGCTGGTGCCCTGCAGAGGGCGTCATCAAGTGTGCACGCAATTATCGAGGCGAGCATGGGCGCTGACGAATTGCGGCTCGTCGATGCGCAAGGTGAACTGGAGCCGTCGAAACCGATGCTCCCGGTTGAGGCATTGCTAAGCCACTTTCTTCAGGTGCCGCGCGATTAGAATTTCCGCGATCTGGATGGCGTTTAGCGCGGCGCCTTTGCGCAAATTGTCGGAGACGCACCAGAGGGCCAGGCCGTGCTCAACCGTGGGGTCCTTGCGGATGCGGCTGATGAAGGTGGCGTAGTCGCCTACACATTCCACGGGTGTGACGTAGCCGCCGTCCTCGCGCTTGTCCACCACCATGCAACCCGGCGCCTCGCGCAGGATGTCGCGCGCCTGATCGGGGGTGATGGGACGTTCGAATTCGATATTGATGGCTTCGGAGTGGCCGACGAATACGGGGACACGCACGCAGGTTGCGGTGACCTTGATATCGGGGTCGAGAATTTTGCGGGTCTCGGCCGCCATCTTCCACTCTTCCTTGGTGTAGCCGTCGGCCATGAAATCGTCGATGTGGGGAATGACGTTGAAGGCGATCTGTTTGGTGAATAACTTTGCCTCTACCGGATCAGTCACGAAAATGGCGCGCGTTTGCGTGAACAATTCGTCCATCGCGTCTTTGCCCTTGCCGGACACGGATTGATAGGTCGAGACGACGACGCGCTTGACGCGCGCAATGTCGTGCAGCGGCTTGAGCGCCACCACCATTTGTGACGTCGAGCAATTCGGATTGGCGATGATGTTTTTCTTGCTGAATTTTCCGATGGCATTGGAGTTAACTTCCGGCACGACCAGCGGCACGTCGGGATCCATGCGCCAGTACGAAGAATTATCAATGACGACCGCACCAAGGGCGCCGATCTTGGGTGACCATTCGGCCGACACCTTGCTGCCCGCCGACATCAAGACGATATCGGTGCCGCGAAAGTCGTAGTTTTCAAGCGCTTTGCATTTCAATGTCTTGTCGCCGTAGGGGGCTTCGCGGCCGACGCTCTTGCGCGAGGCGAGAGCCACGACTTCACTGGCCGGGAACTCGCGCTCAGCCAGGATGTTCAGCATCTCGCGACCGACATTGCCGGTGGCGCCAAGGACGGCAATTTTCCAGGACATTCAGTTACTCCAATTGAATGGTCGCTTCTTGGGTTCAGGCGGCGGCCTTGTCAAGCGCGGCCAGGATCGCGGTGCCCATCGCCTTGGTGCCCAACAGGGTCATGCCCGGCTGCATGATATCGCCGGTGCGCAGGCCCTGGTCGAGTACGGCTGACACAGTTTTCTCGACTAATTCGGCCTCGGCCTTCATGGCGAATGAATAACGCAGGCACATGGCAAACGAGAGAATGGCGGCAATGGGGTTGGCCTTGTCCTGTCCGGCGATGTCGGGGGCCGAGCCGTGGATGGGCTCATAAAGCGCACGTTGCCTGCCGGTTCTGGAATCGCGGGCGCCGAGGGACGCCGAAGGCAGCATGCCGATGGAGCCGGTAAGTTGGGCTGCTTCGTCGGAGAGGATGTCGCCGAACAGATTGTCGGTGACGATGACGTCGAATTGCTTGGGATTGCGCACCAGCTGCATAGCGCAGTTGTCTGCGAGAATGTGGGTGAGCTCGACGTCGCGGTAATCGGCGGCGTGAAGTTTGGTGACTTCTTCCTTCCAGAGCAGACCTGAGGTCATGACGTTGTGCTTTTCGGCGGAGGCGACCTTGTTGCCACGCAGGCGCGCCAGTTCGAAGGCGACGCGAGCGATGCGGTGAATTTCGCTGGTGGTGTAGACCTGCGTGTCGACGGCGCGGCGCTCGCCATTGGCGATGGTCGAGATGCCGCGCGGTTCGCCGAAATAGACGCCACCGGTGAGCTCACGCACAATCATGATGTCGAGCCCTGAGACGATTTCCGGTTTCAGGGTTGAAGAGTGTTTGAGGGCGTCGAAGCAGATTGCCGGTCGCAGGTTAGCGAAGAGGCCCAGGTCCTTGC
>JANOFD010000777.1:0-7854 GCA_031413455.1 Rhodobiaceae bacterium | reverse complement strand
ACGCACACCATCGGCCGTCGGCACCAGCGGATCTTCCTCGCCTTTGCCTGTAACCGAAATTGCGCTGTCGGGCACGCCTTCGCTGACCAGCGCACCTTTCACCGTATTTCCGCGCTTCATCGCCAGCGCCTCATTGTATTTATTGGAACCCGAGCGGTCTGCATGACCAACCAGCGTGACTGTTGCTGTCCCATTGGATTTCGCGGCCATTGCTGCTTGCCGGATAACATCCAGCGCCTCAGCCGTAAGATTGGACTGGTTATGGCCGAAGAATACGATGAACTCCCGCGGCGTTTGGATTTCTGGCGGCGGCGGCGGCGGAGGTGGCGCTTCAACCATCGGCGGTGGCGGAGGTGGCGCCTCTTCGACACCGAAACTGTAGCGCAAACCCGCCGTTACCGCGTGCTTGGAGAAGTCATCAAACTCTTCGATGATGACGCCATTCCCGGAAGTGACAGTCGGACCCTGGGCCCGCAAATACCGGTAATTCACGACCAGATCAACTCTGGGGCTCACCGCATAACTCAGACCCGCAATACCTTGGTAAGCAAAATTCCATTCGTCATCATCGATCACTGTGTCGACTTCGACAGCCGCGAAATCGCCACCTGCGCCAACGCCAAGCGACAGCATCAACCGTTTCGCAATCCTGAAATCGTAGTGCACGTTTGCCATGATGGTCACTTCACGCACTTCTCCCGACGCGTAATGATTCAAAGCGGCAGCCGACGAGAACTGGTCCATGTCGTTGACCCGGTAGCCGCCTTCAATCTCGGTCCGCCAATGGCCAAAGCCGTAACCCACAGAAGCCATCGCAACCCAACCGGTATCGTATTCGGCCGCATTGTCGAAGTCGGTGATGACGCCGGGCGCACCTTCGCCGCCCCAATCGAACTCATTGTCGTCGATCCAGTTCGCGCCGCCTTCCAGGCTGATGTACCAGCCATCAACCCGGGCAGCCTGCGCATTTGCAGCG
Source organism: Rhodobiaceae bacterium (assembly GCA_031413455.1). Lineage (GTDB taxonomy): Bacteria > Pseudomonadota > Alphaproteobacteria > Micropepsales > Micropepsaceae > SZUA-430. The sequence continues at coordinate 6,878 of JANOFD010000777.1, read as the reverse complement.
AGCGCAACAGCGGCAACTGCACCAAGCAGAAGTGTTCGTGTAATCATTTCATGTACCGTCCTGTTTGTGGCCTAAAGAGAATCAGAGGCGCGAAGCACCGTAATGCTTCGCGTTAAATCGATTACAAAACTCAGAACGAGATATTCACGCGCCGGTTTTGCGGTTCACGCACCCCGTCGGCCGTCGGCACCAGGGGATCGGACTCGCCGCGTGCATCGACAGAAATCGCGCCACCGGCAATACCCTCGTTGACCAGAGCGCCCTTCACAGTATTGGCGCGGCGCATCGAAAGGGCCTGATTGTAGCTGTCGGACCCCGAGCGGTCCGCGTGCCCGACGATCTTGACGCTGGCCGTTCCGGTTTGTTTGGCGGCAGCCGCGGCGTCCCGCACGACCTCCATTGCCGCCGCCGTCAGATTCGACTTGTTATGTCCGAAGAAAATAATGAACTCGGTCGGCACGCTGTCCGGCGCTGCCGGCGGCGGCGGAGGAGCAGCGGCTTCCGCCATCGGCGCCTCTGGCCGATTCAAATAATAACGGAAACCCAGCGTTGCCGTATGCTTGACGAAATCGTCGCCCTCCAGGCGCGCATTGATAATGGGATTGAAATCAAAGCTGGGATCCGAGGCGCGAAAATATCGGTAAGCCAGAAACAGCTCACTGCGTTGGCCCACGGCATAGTTGAGCCGCGCAAGTCCCTGATAGGCAAAATTCCACTGGTCGTCTTCTGCGGCAGTCCCGCTTGACGTGACTTCCAACTGCGCAAAGTCAGCGCCGGCGCCAGCGCCGAATGACAGGGTGATGCGCTCTGTCACCGGGTGATTGTAAATCAAATTCGCCATGAACGATGCTTCGCCGAGCTCAAGCGAATCGATGTCCGCCGGATCGCCTGTCAATGTGAACGCGTCCAGTTTGTTCTTGCGATAGCCGGTCTCGAATTCTGCGCCCCAGCGGCCAAAATTGTAGCCAACCGTCGCCAGCACCGCCCAACCGGTATCAAAGCCAACCGAACCAATATCCGTGTTCACGCCATCAGGCGTGGAAATCTGGGTAACACTCCAGTCTTCCACCCAATTGGCACCGCCTTCCAGGCTCAGATACCAGCCATCCGGCATGCCGGCGGAGGCCGGAGCGATCAAGATCAAAGCGGCAGCAGCGCCGAGCAACAGCGTTCTTGTTTTCATAACCCTCACCATATGTTTACGACGCGAGCGCCACCGCCGTCTTTCCGATCTATCGGCGCGCCCAGAAGAATCAGTCTCGAGCAAAACTGTAAGAGCGCCGGCCTGAGTCGGCTGTCACACGCAAGACACACCTCATCGCTCTCGGTACGGACCGATAGTGTATTGAAAGCGCCGTACACGGAGGAAGTGGTGAGTCGCAACGCAGGATTCGGTGCAATTCAGATTACACGCGCGCGCAATGCGGTGGACAAGAGCGATCAAATCGAAACCACCTCGCCAAGGTGATTCGCCGACAGGCAGAAATAATCCACCACGAAGGCGCGAAGGACGCGAAGTGGGGCACAGCAGCCGTCGCGTCCTTCGCGTCCTTCGCGCCGTCGCGGTGAAATATTTTTTGCCGAAGCACAAACATCCGGCGCCGGTCAAATTTATGAACTTTCGCATTAAGTTCAAAACGATACGTCGCGTCGTTGCATATTTCTCACGTCGCGCGTCAACGTTGAATCTTAATGCATTCTGGCCGGTGGATAACGCTGCGAATCAGTTATCTCAGTCGCATGAGCAATGCATTGGGGAATTTCATTCGGTTCATGTTCGGCGGCAAACGTCCGTTACCGGCGTCCGCTGCCGTCATGGTTGGGGCAGAGCAACAAGATGCCGTTGAGGCGCCGGACGCCTCCATCGATCTTTTGCGCCGCGCAATGGACGCAGCGTCAATGCCGCTGCCTGAGGCTAAGCCGCCGCCGTTAGCGCTTGAACTCGAACCTGAGCCGGAAATGGCGCGTGATCCCATTCCCTCGCTGTTTCTCCAGGGGCCGATCACCGAAGAACCCGCCGCAATTCGCGAAGAAGTGCCGGTTGAGGAGGCGGTACCGGAAGATGCATGGCTGACGCAGGAATGGGTCGAGATCGAAATCACAGACGAACCTGTGCCATCGGTCTCCGAAGCGGTTCAATTCGCTGAGTTGGCGCCGGTGGAAGCGGCGACCACGCCCGAGGAAGAAATTATTATCGATCCAGAACGCGAGGCGCTCGTTGAAGCGGCGTTTGAACTCGCCAAAGAGTTGCTTGACGAGACTGTTTCCGATGTGCCGGAACCAATTGACGAAACAATTGTGCCCGAACCCGAACCTGTAGCGGCCAGCGTTCCTGCAAAGAAATCCGCCAAAAAGCCAGCAAAGAAGGCGGCACCCGCCAAAAAAAGAGCAGCTACAGTTAAACGCAAGAAGGCAGCGCCCGAGGCTGACTCTCCAGCCCTGCCGGACGATGCTGTGTTTTTGACCGACGCCGTTGTCTGGAGCCAGTGCGGTTCGTGGCGTGAGTTCTGGTTGCCACCAACCGACGCCAACTCTTCGCAGCGCGTCGATGAATTTCGCGCGATGGCAGCCGCAGGCAAGCTGACGATCTGGGGCCTCGCCGCAGACGCCCAAACATGGACGGCGATCGAAGCCGCGCATTGGCAGTGGAACGGCTTCGATCCGCTCTCGTTCCTCGCCGGGCGTGAAAACACATTTACCGAAACCAAGCCTGCAACCGCGAAAACCAGGAAAGCCGCGGCACCTGTAAAATTCTCGGGCTTGAAAGTCAGCAAAGCTACAATCGAGGAGCTCTGGCGCTCGGACGCCGCCCGCGCCGCCGCCTGAACCAGATATCGCGTCTGAGCCCCATAAAAGCACTGATTATAGCGTGCGACAATTTGGTTCTTATTTTGTTCTTTATTTTTTCGGCGCTTTCGGCGCTTTCGGCGATGTTCGGCGCTGTAGATGGATAGTGTAGGAATCCGTCAAGACTAACTGCATGCACACATGTCCAACACAAAAAGCGATGTCATCCCGCGCGCGCTGCAGCGCTCTTGTGCTGCTGCGCTGATGCGGGACCCACCCGGGTGCAGCCTCGCCACCAAAAATCAGTGCCCGGTTCCACAAGTGCCTTGCTCCGCACCTCGTATAGGCCCCGTGTCTGCTGCGCAGCATGAAGGATGCTGCTACCCGCGCACGGGGTGACAGAGTTCCTTTAAAGTGCGGAACTGAGTGAATATTTGTGTGCATGCAGTAGCTCTCGCCATGCTGAGGAGTACGCAAATGGCAAATTTAAGCGCGCGCGCTCCGGCCGAAGCCGACAAAACCCGCGCCCAACTCATTCAAAAATTCGCCGAGCTGTTCTTGGTCGACTTTACGCAGAACGGCGCTGCGGCCATCGAAACAGTCCGGATGCAATTTCCGGCAACCTATCTGCGCCTGATCGCAACCCTGCGCTCCGGCAATCATGAAACCAACCCACTTCAGGACCTCACCGATGACGAACTTGTTAAATTCCACACTGAGCTCCCAGGAATTATCCGCGCTGCAGCAGGCACTCACACGGGAACAGACCCGCCGCCGGGAATCCAATCGTCTTCAGGCGTATCAGCCATATCCCAAGCAAACTGAGTTCCACGCCTTTGGTGCTACCTGCAAACAGCGATTGCTGCGGGCGGGAAACCAGCAGGGCAAGACCTTCTCGGGCGCAATGGAAATGGCCATGCATCTGACGGGACTTTATCCGGATTGGTGGCCCGGCCGGCGTTTCGATCACCCCGTCGATCCGCAACGCGCTTTGCTGGGTCCGCTAGGACATTGGGGAACAGGCGCCATCCCTGAACGCACGATTATGGAGCTCAAACGCGGACGCGGCGTCGCCGATCTCCTCGACATTGTCCTGGTCAAACATAAATCCGGCGGCATGTCGAAGCTGGGCTTCAAACGCTACGACCAGGGCCGCGAAGCCTGGCAAGGCCCCGCCAAGCACGTCATCTGGTGCGACGAGGAACCGCCCGAAGACATCTACAACGAAGCTCTGGCCCGCCTCATCGCCACGCGCGGTATGATCTACACGACCTTCACGCCCCTGCTGGGCTTGAGTAACGTCGTCAAGCGCCTGATTGACGCCAATGACGGCGTCACCTGTGCCGACATCAACATGACGATCGAAGATGCATTGCACATCCGCGAGGAAGATCACGCCCGTATAATGTCGGGCTTTCCCGAACACGAACGCGATGCACGTATCAAAGGTGTCCCCCTAATGGGAACCGGCCGCGTCTTCCCCATCCATGCGGACAGGATTCGTTGCCAGGCATTCGCCATTCCAGACGATTGGCCCCTTAAGGTCTTCGATCATCTCGCCGACTGGTTCTACGAATTCGAACACTACCACCGCGACCAAGGTCTCATCGTGAAGAAGAACGACGACCTCCTCAGCGCCACCCGCATCGCCTTGATGATGATCACATTCGCAACGACGCAAGAACCGGACGGCTTCACATCGGGCCAGACCGACATCAACTGGAACGTCTTCCAGCATTAAAGAGGAAATCACATGTGCGCACCCATACTCATGACGGGCCTGCAAGTGGCCTCATCACTCGCCAGCGGCATGGCGCAAAAATCCGAGGCAAATTATCAGGCAAAGCTCGCGCAAATTGAGGCCCAGCATCAGGCCCGGGTCGCTTCCGCCAATGCCGAGTTCAAACGCTCTGACGCCGAGCGCCATTCCGCAGCCGAACGCGCCCGCCAGTCAACCACAGGCATCGACCCCAAAAGCGAGTCGGTGATTGAAACCCTGTCACAAAACCACGCCGGCCGCATGGTCGGCGCACTGGACGAGGAACACAAAGCCCGGCTCGCGCTCTATCAGGGTGCCGTTCAAGCGCGCGCTCTCAAACGCGCCGGACAGTCCGCACTGACACGCTCCATCCTCTCAGGCACCGGCATCATCGCCAACGCCGCCTTCGGCGGCAACACGATTTCTATCCCGGAATGACGGGGACGCCGATGTCAAATGTCTGTTACACTCGTCCCCACACAAGGCACGGCTCATCCATGCGCGCTTGGCTTTCGCTCCTGTTGATCGTGCTCGCACTCGCGCCCGCAATCGCGCGCGATGTCGAACTCGTGCGCGCCCAAACCAGATTGGCAGCAGGCGGGACGGCACTCGAACAGCTCAAAGCTATCCGCATCACCTACCGTCTGCGCCAGGCAGGACTCACCGGTACCGGCACGTCACTGACAGACGTTGTCAGCGGCAAGACGGTCACGCGCCAGCGCCTGGGACCGTTGTCGCGCGCCGAGGGCTTTGACGGTGCCAACTACTGGGAGCAGGATTGGGCGGACATCGTCACCATACCCAAGGGTGGATTGCGCCCAGCGCAATCGGTGTCGGCCCACTTCCGCAACGCGCTCGCTTTTTGGTATCCAGAGCGCGCAGACCCCGCCCAGGTGACCTTCCGTTTTCAACTGTTTCGCCAGCGCGTCAAGGAAGTCTTTGTCATCGCCCCCAAAAATGGTTTGCCATTTGAAATCTGGTTCGACGCGCAAACCAAACTGCTTGATCGCGTTATCGAAGACGACGCCAGCGAAACCCGCACCACAACCTATGAGGATTATCGTCCAGTGGGTGGCTTGATGATCGCGCACCGGATTCGTTCGTCGAATGCCGCGGCTTCCTTCGGCTCCGAACGCATCGTCACGAAGGTCGAGTTGAGCCCGCATCTGACCGGCGCCGATTTTGCGGTGCCGCCCGCACCAAAGCCGGATTACACCTTTCAGCGTGCAAGTCCGGTCGTAACCTTGCCGTTTCGCCTCATCAACAATCACGTCTATGCGGATGTTGCCCTGAACGGCCAGGTGTTTGCGATGCTCATCGACACTGGCGCCTCAAACGTCATCACGCCCTTCGTCGCGCGAAAATTGGGTCTTGCACCCATAGGCGATGCCATTGTCAAAGGCGCCGGTGAGGCGAGCGTGCAAGCCCAGTTCGCCACCGTCGGGTCCGTGGCGCTGGCTGATGTGCGCTTGCGCAATCAAATCTTTGCGGTCGTCAAGCTCGAGCATTTGCGCGAGGTTGAAGGCGTGCCGTTTCACGGCATTCTGGGTTACGAACTCTTCAAACGCTTCGTCGTTCGCGTCGACTATCCAGCCTCGAAGCTGACGCTCATTCGTCCCGAGGGCTGGCGCCCGGACGGTTCGGGCCTCGCCGTGCCGTTCGCCTTCAACGGAACGGTACCGGAAGTGCAGGGCGAGATAGGTGGAATTCCGGCTTCCTTCGAAGTGGATACAGGCTCGCGAACTTCGATCAGTTTGAACTCGCCCTTTGTCCAGCTCCACGCCTTGCGGGCGCGCTTCCGTCCAAATGTAGAAGCGGTGACAGGGTGGGGACTGGGCGGTCCCACGCGCGGCACCGTTGCACGCATTCGAAATGTCCGTCTGGGGTCCATCACGATCAATGACATCGTCATCGACATGTCGCGCCAGACCTCCGGTGTGCTGTCACACACCGTACCCTCGGGAAGTATCGGTGGTGGTTTGCTCAAGCGCTTTGTCACTACGTTCGATTACGCCCGGCAGAATTTATACCTCTTGGCGCAACCGGGCAGCGCCACGCAGGAAATCTTCGATCGCTCGGGACTATGGATCAATCAAACCTCTGCCGGGTTTCGCATTGAAGACGTCATCGAAGGCTCGCCAGCCGCCGCCGGTGGCCTGCGCGCTGGAGATGTCATTGTCCGTGTCGACGGCAAGCCGGCATCATCGATTTCGCTTCACGACATGCGCGGACAGCTGCGCAACCCGGCACCAGGCGTAAAAATCAAGCTGACAGTCCAGTCGGCCTTGCTGATACGCGAAGTGGTGTTCGAGTTGAGGGACCTGATCTAGCG
>JANOFD010000776.1:0-7047 GCA_031413455.1 Rhodobiaceae bacterium | reverse complement strand
TTGGTGATCCCGGGCGCCGATTTCACTCTGGTGCGTCGCATCAAGCGCGGCATGTACGTCATGCTCAAGGCCGAGCACGAAATCATGATGGAGCGCCCGGACATCAGGCGCGCCTTCTGGGCCTGCTTCGATCCCTTTATGGGTTTGCCTCAGCGCCCCGTCAAAACGTCCAAGACGGCGGCGTGAAGCCTGGCATCGCCGCAAGCCACAACGCGTCCGCCTTCGACCGCAGATTGTCCGGCCCAATCCGTCACCACGCCCCCGGCATTTTCAATGATCGGAATCAGCGCCTGAATGTCCCAGGCCTTGAGGCTGGCTTCGATGATCACGTCGATGAAGCCCATCGCCAGTAAACCATAAGCATAACAATCGCCGCCGAAACGGGTCAGCTTCGCCTGGTCCGAAACCGACCAAAACGCCTTCTGCTCAGACTCGTCAAAATAGCCAACAGGTGAAGTCGTCGACAAAACTGCGTTGGCCAGCACCGGACAGTCCCGCGTCCTTAATACTTGAGGCGTCTCGCCACCGCGCCGAAAAATCGTTTGCCCATTGGCCGCGACCCACCGCTCACGCAGGAAGGGCTGATCCAGCACCCCGAGTACCGGGCGTTCGCCGTCATTGAGCGCGATCAAAGTTCCCCATTGCGCCATGCCGCAGACAAAGGCGCGTGTGCCGTCGATCGGATCAAGCACCCAGGTAAGCGCCGAAGATCCAGGTTCGTGTCCGTGCTCTTCGCCCAAAATGCCGTGTGTGGGAAAGTGCTTGGCGATCAGCGCCCGCATAACTGTCTCGGCATCGCGGTCAGCCGCAGTCACCGGATCAAAACCGGCATCCCGCAGCTTGTTGTCGACCGGGATCGGCTGGCGGAAAAACGGCAAGATGGTCTTGCCCGAAAGATCGGCAAGATCTTCCGCAAATTTCGTCAGCTCTTCGATGTCAGAAAGGGAAATCGTCGCGGCCATAAGCGAGAGGAGCGGACCGCGACGTCAAATGTCAATCAAACTTTGGCTTGCGCCTGTGGTGCCTCGGCGCGCTGCTCCGTGTTGTTGTTACTCGCACTCAGCGCCTTGGCCAGGTCAAGCAACCGCCGCCGCGGGCCCTCTTCCAATCCGTAATAGGCACGGATGAGGTCCATCGTTTCCTTGTTTTGCATCACACCGTCGCCGGCGTGCTCCACCACTTCGCCGTCTTTAACAGGGGCCAGGCCCTCAAAGAAAAACGAAACGGGCATATCCAGCGCGCGTGCAAGATCCCACAGCCTTGAGGCCGAAATCCGGTTAGCGCCGCTTTCATATTTTTGTATTTGTTGAAAGCGAATGCCGACCGCAAGGGCCAGTTGCTGTTGAGTCATTCCTAGTAACCAGCGGCGATGACGCACCCGCTGGCCGATGTGTAAATCGACCGGGTTCTTCACGTATTCCCCCCAAAAAACTATACAGTCCCCAAACTCACACAAAACTGACCAACTCGCAGCCAAATAGCAAGGCTTGCAACTTTGAGTTGGCGCTTCAGTGCAGTCTCTACCGTGCCTTGAAAGAGCAATCTTTGCAATAGGTTATTGGTCACAGCTCAGCGACAGGCTTGAGGAAAATTCCGGACAACGTGCTAATTTATGCACACACCGTTGCAGAAGTGACGCTACCCCTCATTCCCCGAGGCGCGTGCGTATCTCTTCCGGTCGTTGGGATCGAGCCAGCGTTTTCGCAGCCGGATGGATTTCGGGGTCACCTCAACCAGCTCGTCATCGCCGATATAAGCGATGGCCTGTTCCAGCGTCAGCAATTTGGGTGGCGTCAGGCGAACCGCTTCGTCTTTGGCGGTCGTCCGGAAGTTCGTCAACTGCTTGGAGCGCAAGGCATTGACGTCCAGATCGTTTTCGCGGCTGTGCTCGCCGATGATCATGCCCTGATAGACTTTCGTTCCGCCTTCAATAAACATGAACCCGCGTTCTTCCAGAAACCAAAGCGCATAAGACGCCGCTTCCCCGTCGCGATCAGAAATCAGAACGCCGGCCCGGCGTCCCTCAATCACGCCGCGATGCGGACCGAATTCATGGAACACACGGTTCATAATGCCGGTGCCGCGCGTATCGGTCAGGAACTGTCCGTGATAGCCGATGAGACCGCGCGACGGTGCAAAGAAAGTCAGGCGCGTCTTGCCGCCGCCTGACGGACGCATATCCGTCATTTCAGCTTTGCGTTGGCTCATCGCCTCGATGACGACGCCGGAATAGGCGTCATCAACGTCAATAGTACACTCCTCGATCGGCTCGAGCTTCTCGCCTTTGGGACCATCGCGAAACAAAACTCGCGGCCGCGAGATCGAAAGTTCAAACCCTTCTCGCCGCATTGTTTCGATCAATACACCAAGCTGGAGCTCGCCGCGCCCTGCCACTTCAAAAGCATCGGCGTTTTCGGTTTCGCGCACTTTGATAGCGACATTGCCTTCCGCTTCCCGGAACAGGCGCTCGCGAATGACGCGGCTTTGAACCTTTTGGCCTTCACGTCCCGCATAGGGCGAATCGTTAATGCCAAGCGTGATGGCGATCGTCGGCGGATCAATGGGGTTAGCTGGAATCGGAAGCAAAACCTCAGCATCGCACAGCGTATCGGCGACGCCCGCAATCGTCAGGCCTGCAATCGCCACGATGTCACCGGCCCCGGCCTCGTCGACCGGAACGCGGTTGAGACCACGAAACGCCAGCACCTTGGTAATGCGTCCGCGTTCAATCATTTCCCCGTCACGCGACAGGGCCTTGATTGGACGATTGGCACTAACCACGCCAGACTCGATCCGCCCCGTGAGGATACGGCCCAGATAAGGGTCCGACGCGATCACGCGCACCAGCATCGAAAACGGATAGTCGGCACTGGCCTTGGAAGCAATCGTCGGTGGCTTGACATAGCTGATGATCGTCTCGAACAGCGGCGTCAGGTCTTTGCGCTCGTCATTCTCCAGATCGCGCACCGCCCACCCTGAACGTCCGCTGGCATACAGCGTCGGGAAATCGAGCTGCTCGTCGGTGGCGTCAAGCACCGCAAACAGATCGAATACGTCGGTGTGAATTTCGTGGGCGCGCGCGTCCTGCCGGTCGATCTTGTTAACGACGACAATGGGCTTCAAGCCCAGCTTCAGTGCCTTGGACAAAACGAACTTCGTTTGCGGCATTGCGCCTTCGGCAGCGTCGACGAGCAACACAACACCGTCGACCATCGACAATATGCGCTCAACCTCGCCGCCGAAATCGGCATGGCCGGGCGTGTCGATAATGTTGATGCGGGTGCCGTGCCATTCGACACTCGTGCACTTGGCCAGGATCGTGATCCCGCGCTCGCGTTCAAGCTCGTTGGAGTCCATGGCGCGTTCCATCACCTGCTGATTCTCGCGGAACGTTCCGCTTTGCTTCAGCAATTGATCGACGAGCGTCGTTTTCCCATGGTCGACATGGGCAATGATGGCAATATTGCGCAGATTCATTTGATTTTCTTGGGTGTTGTGAGGCGCGGGTATAGCCGCTTCGCCGCACTGCAGCAAGCAAAGCTCCCGCCTGCGTAGGCTACTTAACTGCGACCCATTCCCCACTTTCGGCGTCGTGGCAAGTCAGCAATCCGTTTTCAAAGTCGAAGTGCCAGCCATGAATGCGCAGAGTTCCATTGTCCAGACGCTCACGAACCCAAGGAAAGCCCGACAGGTTCATCATACTGTTCTGAATAACCGCCTGTTCGGCCGCCAAGCGCTGTTCATCGGGGGAGAGTTCAGCGAAATTCGGCGGAAACAGCAGACGCGCCGGAGCAGCCACCTCAACCCAGGCCTTCAGGTAATCCGTAGGCGGAAGATGTTTGGCACCGTCCACCAGGGCCGCAACCCCGCCGCACCGGGCGTGCCCCTTGATGACAATGTCCGTCACTTTGAGGACCTTAACGGCATACTCAACCACGGCACCAATGGAGCGCGGCTTACCATCCGGGTCATGCGGCGGAACAATATTGGCGATATTGCGCGCGACGAAAATATCACCGGGCTGCGCGCCAAACACGACGCTTGGCGACACCCGGCTGTCAGAGCAACCGATCACCAGAACTTTGGGCTCCTGCCCTTCGAGCGCCAGCCGCCTGTATCGGCCCTGTTCACGCCGAAACGTGGTCTTGCGAAAGCGCCGATATCCATCAACAAGTTTGTCAGTAGCCATTTTCTTACGCCAAAAAACCATTGAATTTTTCCAATCCGGCGAACCCTACCCTCAATTCGCCACCAACAAACGCGAATAAGCAAGTGGCCAATTCTTGGCAAGGCGTTTCGCCTGCCTCATGATTCCTATCGCAGCGGTTCATCCGCTGGCGTATCCAGATTCGCCAAAAACTGCTGAGAGCAACTGCTCCACGAAAAGTGCGTTGCAAACTGCTGGCAGTCCTGCGGCCGTAACGTCAAAGCCCGCCGGGCGGCGGCACCCAGGTCCTCACTCAAAATTCCGACCGACTCATTCTCTCCTATAATGTCGCGTGGCCCTTGGACAGGATAGGCCGCAACGGGCAGGCCACTGGCCAACGCTTCCAGGACCACCAGGCCAAAAGTGTCGGTACGCGACGGAAACACGAAAACATCAGACGCCGAATAATAGCGCGCGAGCTCGGGACCGAATTTGGCGCCCACAAACCGCGCAACAGGATAGCGCGCGCGCAATTCCTGCAACTGCGGTCCGTCGCCGACGACAAGTTTCGAGCCCGGCAAATCCAGTTTGAGAAAATCCTCAACGCTTTTTTCTATCGCCACGCGGCCAACATACAAAAACACCGGGCGTGGCAGATCCAGCCAATCCTTGGGTCCAAGACTGAACCGCTCAACGTCCACGCCACGCGACCACAGGCGCAGGTTACGAAACCCCTTCTTTTTCAAGTCCTGCTCGAGTGTCCGCGTCGCCACCATTACCGCGCTCGCGGGCCCGTGGAACCATCTGAGAGCGGCATAGGACAAGCCCGGCGGCAGCCCAAACCGGGCATGGACATACTCTGGAAAGCGCGTGTGGAATGAGGTCGTGAACGGCAAATTACGTTGCAGGCAGCAACGCCGCATCGCCAGCCCAAGCGGGCCCTCCGTCGAGATATGAATTCTGTCCGGCTTGAACTGATCAACCACCCGTCCCACTGCGCGCTTGGCAAACAGCGCAAGCTTGATTTCCGGGTAAGTTGGCATCGGCACAGTGCGAAATCCTTCCGGCGTCACGAACCGCACTTCATGCCCCAGTTTCTGCAACTCCCGCGACGTTGTCTCGAGCGTGCGCACAACACCGTTGACTTGCGGTGTCCAAGCATCGGTGGAAATAAGGATGCGCATCAAGCCTCGGCCGGAGTAATTATTGCATTGCAGCATCACAGGTTTGGCGCTCAGGCATTCAACAGATCAGCCCAGAATAGTACAAATTAGTCGTTTTCTATCAATCGGTTACAAAAAACGTACGAATCCTGGCGTCCAAAGTTTAACACTTGATATATTTTGCTTTCACGTCATAATTGTGCAGCGCGGTAAGACGAAGTTTTTGCTGCGTGCCCTTTTTGGGCGTTTCCTCCCTTAACTTGGGCCGCCTGGCACTCGCCTTGCGGCCCCTTTCTTTGCAGCCCGACAAACCCCAGCCACCAGGGTCATTGCGCCGCTTGGCTGGACGAAATTGCAGGTCTCAGGAAGCGCCAATCGACCTCGCTCATAGCACGGATGAGCGTTGTGATGGCAGACGTCACCCGCTTCAAACCGGCCGTGCGCTCAATTCGCTCTTCATCCATATAAAGCGAGCGATTGATCTCAATTTGCAGTGTGTGCAACCCCACGGCTGGCCGCCCATAATGCTCAGTCGAATACCCGCCAGCGTAAGGGTTATTGCGTACAACCGCAAAACCCTGCATCGCCAGCGCACGCTCGACCATGTCCGTCATTCTACGCGCGCAGGACGTACCGAAGCGATCACCCAGCACAATATCAGGCCGCGTCGCACCAATGTCCTGATCAAGCGGGCCGCCGATTGATGGCATAGAATGACAGTCGATCAGCGCTGCAAAATTGAACTTTTTGTGAGTGGCATCAAGTGCACCGCGCAGTGCCGCATGATAGGGCTTGTAATAAGTATCGATGCGCATCAGCGCTTCATGAAAACTGATCTTGCGCCCATAGATCTCAGCCCCGTCGCGCACCACCCGCGCAATTGTGCCAAGACCCGCCTGCACCCGCGGACTACGGCTGTTAACGTATTGCGGCAGCGGAGCGTCGAACATGGCTTGATCGAGCTCATAGGGTTCACGATTGGGATCGACAAAGGCCCGCGGGAAGTGTTAAATCTGGCGAATTTCTGCGTTGTGAAAATAATTTTTCTCGTCAATGTACTATCTGTACACCTCCTTAAAAAATTACTTTCCCGCCTTGAACTTCACTCATATTTAAAACATTCTTAAATTGTGTTAAAATAAAGTCATAGATATGGAAAAGGCCGATATGAAACCCAAACATACAATACTTTTGTTTTATAAATACACACCTATAGATAATCCAGAACAGCTCCGAAATGAGCAACGTCTTTTGTGTGAAAGACTTGGACTAAAAGGAAGAATCATTACTGCTCCCGAGGGAATTAATGTAACTGTAGAAGGAACTACAGAAAATATTGAGAAATATTTAAAAGTATTTCTATCTGATCCTCGTTTTTCAGATACCCATATAAAAAGAAGTAGTGGAACAGGTAGTGCCTTTCCAAAACTTTCGGTAAAAGCAAGAAAGGAAATAGTAACACTTGGAAAAAGTCTAAATGAAGTAAAATCAAAAGGTAAAGTTATAAAACCAGAGGAACTAAAAGAATGGTTTCAAACAAAAAAAGTTGGAGAGGATTTCTATATTGTGGATTTGCGAAATGACTACGAGTTCAGGGTGGGGAGGTTTAAAGGCTCAATGATTCCAGAAAATATGCAAAACTTTCGGGATGTGCCACACGTGTTGAATCAACTTGAGCCGATGAAAGACAAACCAATGATAACAGTCTGTACTGGAGATGTGCGTTGTGAAAAAGCC
>JANOFD010000775.1:0-4680 GCA_031413455.1 Rhodobiaceae bacterium | reverse complement strand
ACACAGCAGTGCGAGTTTAGTGCGGTAGAGATGAACGAGTTTCCTGAGAGTCAGAATTTGGCGGTTCCGCAAAAGGATGCCCAGAGTTGGGCGCAGATTCTGGTGCGCTACCGCCAGCCCAGTGTGCCGCGCGGGATCGTTGAAATTGCGGTGACCATCGGGCCGTTTGTGGCGTTGTGGATTGCGACGTGGCTGGCGCTGGGCGTTGGTTATTGGTTGTCGCTGCTGATTGCGATTCCTGCGGCTGGGTTTTTGGTGCGGCTGTTTTTGATTTTGCACGATTGCGGGCATGGGTCGTTTTTCCGCAACCGCTGGGCCAATGATTGGGTCGGCCGGGTATGCGGTGTTTTGACGATGACGCCGTTCGGTGTGTGGCGGCGCTCGCATAATCTTCATCACGCGACATCGGGCAATCTTGAGACGCGGGGTATCGGGGACATCGAGACGATGACGGTGGCCGAATATATGGCGCAGCCGTGGTGGGAACGGTTGCGCTATCGGGCTTACCGTCACCCGATTGTGCTGTTCGTGATCGGGCCTGCTTATGTGTTTCTGATCGCCAACCGGTTGCCGGTGGGGATGATGCGCTCCGGCGCGGGACCCTGGGTTTCGGCGATGGCCAACAATGTGGTGATCGCCGCCGCCGGGCTTTTCATGATGTGGCTGATCGGCGTCGGACCATTTTTGATGGTGCATTTGCCGATTATTATTTTGGCCTCGTCGATGGGGGTGTGGCTGTTCTTCGTCCAGCATCAGTTTGAGGGGACGGTGTGGGCCGATGGCGGGGAGTGGAATATTCAAGATGCGGCGCTGGCGGGCAGTTCGCATTACGATTTGCCCGCACCCTTGCGCTGGCTGACGGCCAATATCGGCGTGCATCATGTGCATCACTTAAACGCGCGCATTCCGTTCTACCGGCTGCGGCGCGTGCTGCTGGATCATCCCGAGCTTCGGGATATGGGACGGTTGACTCTGTGGGAGAGTTTCGCTTGCGTGAAGCTTGCCCTATGGTGCGAAACGCGCAAGCGGCTGATCTCATTTCGTGAGCTTGCGCGCCAATAAGTTCGACCCCGCGACACTGTGACGTGGCCGTCAGACAAGACAAGCGGGCTGCAGCGGGGTAGGGAGCGGGCAACCCTTGAAGGCGCAGCCCCAAATGAAAAAGAAAAAAGCACTGCCAAGCGCCTTTGCCGAGGCGACGAAGGACATGCGGTTTGCGGGCACATTTGAAGTGTTCGTGCCTGTGCCGGATCGTGTAAAGGCCCAGCGCGTGCCACTACAATTTGACAGCCAGTCGGCAGCTGAGAGCTGGATCCACAGCTCCGACGGCGAAGACGCGATCGCCGCGATCCTGAGCGAGGCCGTGAAGTAGGCGGGCTTATCCAAGCGCTCGCCGTTTATTGCATTGCGTCTGCGGAACCACCGCCTGCTTCAAGCGTTTATTCGTTATCGGACCCTCGCCGAGGGTGGAAATGGAGAGCGCGTATGTTCAAGACCTCGATGTTTCTAAGAGTTTGGTATTTTGCCGGGGTGGTTGTGCTTTCGGCAATTGCGGGCGTCGCGACGGCCACGCCCGCAGCGGCTGCGCCGCTGTATTCGGCGGTGGCGGACGTAGATTTGGGCGTACAGTTTGCCCAATACAACAATGACCGCGTTTGCTGCAAACGGGGCTATCGGGATTGGTGGTCGAACAGGCGCGAATGCCGACGAGCGGGCGGCTACGTGGCGCGCAATAGGGCTTGCCGCAACGATCGCGCCGACAACCGGGGCGACCAACGCGTTTGCTGTCAGCGCGGCCGGAGCGACTGGTGGTCGACGCAACGCCAATGCCGCAGAAGCGGTGGCTACGTGACGGCCAACAGGGCGTGCCGCAATGATCGCGACAACCGGCCCTACGGCTCCGGCAGATACTAAATCACGGGTAACGTGAGTGCCACAACGGCCGCTTCGCTAAAACCGGAGCGGCCGCTTGCATTACCTCTTGCAGTCATCAGTCCATGGACGGGGTAAAGGCTCGACTGCCATTTCGTCGGCCGCAGTGGGAAACCAGAAAAACCGCTGCGTTCCTTCTGCCGTCGCATCCGGTTGATACACGGACCATGGGAGTCAAACGTGCCGTTGTCGGCAAGGTTGCAATTTCGGACGCCTCGGGTTGGAACCATCGTTCGTACACGGCGGTCCTTACGTGGATTGTAACCGTAAGGAGTATGAAAATGTCTCTCGCCCGTTCGCGTCAGCCCGATGGCTTCAAACTTCATACGCGCTCAGGCGGCGCGATCGTGGAATCACCGACGGAAAAGCCCGTGATATTGCCCAACCAGGATCAAGCCGATCCAACTTTGCACGCGTGGGCCGATGCCCGCTTTGCCGTGGACATCATGTTGGAGCACGCGCTGTTTTTTGTCCTGCTGATGCCGCCCGAAACGGCAGGAGACGAGCGAGCCGAAGCGCAGGGATTCCATCAGAAATTCACGGCGCTATATAAGCGCATCGAGGCTTCAGGCCCACCCGAGCGTGGCGCGCTCAAACCGTATACGGACGATATCGTCGAAGAGATCAAACCGTTTATCGCCTACAAGGCCCGGCTTGGTCTCGCCCAAACGGAGGGGCGTTTGCGTAGCCTGGTATGGCCGCTGTTCTTCGATCACACGCTGCACGAAGCGGAGCGCTGGTCACGACGGCTCGAAGCGCTGGGACACGGCGAATCCGAATTTGACCGCAACGAAGTGGCGACGTTTTGGACCAACATCATGGACGAACACGCGCAATTTGTGGCGCATCTCCTCGATCCGCAGGAAAAAGAGCTCATCGATACGTGCTTCAATACGAGCCGCGTGTTTCACGATTTGAACAAAGGCGGACTTGGCGGCGTTGTTTCGGCGCTGGTGCATCAACCAAGCACAGTCGTTAAGTCACTGGTCAAGAATCCTGAAGTCGATGCCATCCTCTCCGCTGCTCAAACCATTCTGGATTTCAAGACCGAGGCGACACGCGGCATCGAGGCCGGCCGCATCAAAAGCATCATCGATCCGCGCCTGGCCGATCACGTGCGCCGGGAAGCGCTCAAGTTTGTCGACGAGCTAAAGCGGGCAGTTTAGGCTAGAGCGCGTTTCGTTCAATTGGAACTGCGTATCGTTTTTGACGTCGTGCGACACATCCCAACGTCGTTAAAAATCAAAAAAATCGTCATGGCCGGTTCAAGAGCCCGGCCATGACGAACGAGAGGAATGTAGACTCGCCGCCGAGCGGTAATGAGTGTTCCAGTTGAACGAAACGCGTTCTAGCTCGCCTCAATGGAACCGAAGGCCGATCATAAACGTTCTGTCAGAGTGCATTTGCACGTATTCGACGAACGAACCCCAGGAGCCAGTCATGGACCTCACGACCATTCTCATCATCGTGCTTATCGTAATGCTTGTCGGCGGCGGCGGATTGTACGGCCGAGGACGCTGGTATTAATCAATAATTCTCAACCTGGGACCGTCGGCATCCTGTCGGCCCTTTTTGGTTCCTCAAGAGCGGGCAAGAGAGCGTGTGAAGAAATCACGCGGAGGCGCGGAGAATTGCGATGTCGACGTCGTCAGTCGAGGAATTCCCACGTCTCCGCGCCGTCGAATAGGCGAATGCGGAAGCCCTTGATCACCTTCGGATCCGCCATGTTGGCGTTGACCGCCATACGCGCGGTCGGCGACGGATCCAAGTTTTCCCAGTGCGTGGTGCAGCCACAACGTTTGCACGTCACGGTCGCCAACATCTTGTCGCCCCACACGTAGTGAATCGCGTCGTCTTGGGCGTAGGTAAGCTCGATCTTCTCGCGCGTCGAATGCGCCCAAAGCCCGGCAGTGCGCCGGCAAAGGCTGCAGTTGCAGCGCGTCAGCCACTCAGGCATTTGCGACGACACAAAGCGGATCGCGCCGCAATGACAGCTGCCCTCGATCATGTGCAGGACCCCCTTGAACCTCGCCGCGATCTGCAATCGTCGCGCTCGTTCGAGATTGTGAAACATCAGGAACCAAACGGTCAACCATCCAAAGCCGGTCGGGCCGCTCGACTTGGCAAAGTTCAGGAACTGGTAGGTGCCGCCAGGACGGCGTGTCGCCTACTCCGCCGCGCGCGCCAACTCCGGTTTCGCGCCTACCTTCACCTTCGCGAACTCCAACACCCCATCCTCGATCGGCGCTCGGCGCATGTCTTTGATATCCGCGAAGTAGTTCTGGTTCTGCCGCCACGGTGCCTTCGGGCCTTGCTTGGGCAGCATGGCGATGGCGCGTTGGACGTAGCCTGAGGAGAAATCCAGCCAGGGTTCGGGTTTCAGGTTCTCGTCTTTGAGGCGCGGGGTGGCGATTTGGACTCTTTTTTGGTCCATCGTGTTTAGGAGGCGGCAGACGTAGTCGCAGATCAGGTCGGCGCGCAGCGTCCAGCTGGCGTTGGTGTAGCCGAAGACGCTGGCGAGGTTGGGGACGCCGGAATACATCAGGCCTTTGTAGGTAAAGGTTTTGCCGAAATCGACGGGCTTGCCGTCGACGGTGACGGTGGCGCCGCCCATGGCTTCGAGCTGCAGGCCGGTGGCTGCGCAGACGCTCGCATGGCAGAGCGAGGAGCTGCAGCGCGGTGCGATCGAGGCGTTGATCGGCGACGAGGCGACGGCCGCGCTCTTCCCGCCCAACGCACCGATCCAGG
>JANOFD010000774.1:0-3120 GCA_031413455.1 Rhodobiaceae bacterium | reverse complement strand
CGTTCCTACGGCGGAACCGCTCGGCATGGAAAAAGGTGATGTTCGGGTTTTTCGAGGCGTCCGGGCGCGCGGTCGCGGAGTTGCGCCAACCAGGGATCAAACCATCCGGTGCTCCAAAACGGATTGCAGGGGAATTGCGTGGGGCGCTGCTCGCGCGGGTGAGACCTGGTGATGTATTCGTGACACGCCATGACGATGCGCTGAGCAATCTCTTTCTGCCGGGATTCTGGCCGCATGCCGCGCTTTACCTCGGGACTGCGGCGGATCTCGCGCGCCTCGGAATCCAGCCCCCCGCCGGAGCGCCGAACAGTCCGTGGTTTCTCGAATCCAAAAAGGACGGCGTGCGGATCCGGGCGGCGGAGGAAACACTGCAAGTGGATGCGCTCGTCGTGCTGCGGCCGCCGCTGGCCCCGGCCGATCTCGCGGAGGCCATCCGCCGCGCGCACTGCCACGAGGGTAAATCTTATGATTTCCTGTTCGATTTTCGCACGGCGGATCGAATGGTCTGCACCGAAGTGATCTACCGCGGGTTTCACGGGATCGGGCCGGTGAAATTCGAACTCCGCGAGGTGGGCGGCCGCCTGTGCCTGCCTGCGGAGGAGTTTTTAAACCAGGCGATGGATTGCGGATTCCGGATCATCGCCACGGGCGGGCTGCGCGGCGACCGGATGCTTGTCGGGATGGCGGCGGAACTCGCATTTCATGACAGTCGCCAATTCTGGTAGGCGATCCGACCCCGGGACATATTATCTCAACTGTTCCCGCAGCTGTGCTGAGCGCCTCAGCCAGTGTCGGGATGTTTTCACCATGCGCCATGCCGCCACACCTTGGGCTGGAGCGATGTCCGAGCAAGTCGGCTTGATTGGGACCCACTGGAGCAAAGGTTGGATCATTGAGGACAACACGATCAGTCACTCGATGAACACTGGCATCACGCTCGGTTGCTACGATCTTGAAGTCTCGAAATGGCCCGCGCTCGCGGAGGAGTGGATAAAAGACAAACCGTAATCCTAAAATCACCAATCGTCATTCATCCATCAAAGGGCTTCCGGTGACTACCTTGCAAGGAAGCCCGCTCCCGCTCCGTTGTATCCACAGCCGGCTCACAGGAGCCTAACGGACGATGAACTCGCGGCTTCACTCCTTCTTGCTCGCGGTGGGCTTCCTGACTTTCGCGGGCAAAAAGGCCTTCAACACCTCGGCCTCGGGTGGAAAAAAAGTCTCGCTCGCGGACCTCATCGTTCTCGGCGGCGCGGCTGCGGTCGAGAAGGCGGCGAAGGCGGGCGGTGTGGACGTTAGTGTTCCCTTCGCGCCGGGGCGCATGGATGCAGCCCAAGAACAAACCGAAGTGGAGTCGTTTGCGTATCTCGAACCGCGGGCCGACGGCTTTCGCAACTACCTGACGCGGCGCCATCCCATGACGGAGGAAGAGTCGCTGGTCGACCGTGCGCAACTGCTGACGCTATCGGCGCCGGAGATGACGGTGTTGGTCGGCGGACTGCGGGTGCTGAACGTGGGTGCGCCCAAGCACGGCGTGCTCACCAAGAAGACCGAGACACTGACGAACGACTATTTCGTCAATCTGCTGGACATGGGCGTGAAGTGGAAAGGGCTCGATGGCACCGACGGGGTGTTCGAAGGGCGCGACCGCAAGAGCGACCAGGTGAAGTGGACTGGTACGCGCGCCGATCTCATCTTTGGCTCCCACTCGCAGCTTCGGGCTCTGGCGGAAGTGTATGCCAGCAACGACGCGAAGGAGAAGTTCGTAAAGGACTTCGTCGCCGCGTGGACCAAGGTGATGAACTTGGACCGCTTCGACCTTGGCGCGACCGTGAAAAAGGTGGCCTAAGTGCCGCGCGGTAGCGTTCGATCTCTCTCATTTTCTGTCGCCACGCTTCGTTCTTGCGGGCGAGCGGGGTAGTGTCTGCCGATGTCTTTGCCGCCGCTCCCACCGCAACTTCACGATACGCCTTGGCCCACGCAGGATTGGCCAGTGGGCGAACTCCGCCACGTCGATCGCGCGGCGTTCGACGCTCTCGTCGCCGAAGCGTTTGCTTCGAAGATGACGCTGACGCTGGGTGAGACGCATGCTCTGCTTGTCGTGCAGGGTGGACGCGTAACGTTCGAGCGCTATGGCGAAGGCTTCGATGTTTCGAGCACGCATCATTCGTGGTCGAAGGCAAAGAGCATCACGCAGGCCTTGGTCGGCTTGCTGGTGAAGGACGGCAAGCTCAGCATTGACGCACCGGCCGATGTTCCGGAATGGGCGGGGGATGCCCGCTCGGGCATCACGCTCGATCAGCTTCTGCGCATGTCAAGCGGACTGAAATTCAGCGAGGACTATGTGCCCAGCAGCGGGTCGTCCGACGTGATCGCAATGCTCTTTCAAGAGGGCAAGGACGATGTCGCGGCCTATGCGGCGGCGCAGCCATTGGAGCACGCACCGGGGACATATTGGTCCTATGCCAGCGGCACAACCAACATCGTCAGCCGGATCGCTTCGCGCGCGCTCAATGCCTATGGCCCGGATTTCGAGCGTTTCATGCGAGAGCGGCTGTTCCAGCCGCTGGGCGTCCGCTCGGCGTTGCCGCGTTTCGACAAGGCGGGCACCTTCATCGGCTCAAGCTATTGCTTCATGACCGCGCGCGATTTTGCCCGCTTCGGTTTGCTCTATCTGCGCGACGGCATCTGGGACGGGCAGCGCCTCTTACCGGAATTCTGGGTCGACTATTCGCGCACGCCCACGCCCCAGCAGGCTGGCGTCGACAGCAATCGCTACGGCGCTCATTGGTGGCTGGATTTTGCTGGCCCGGGCTCGTTTTCCGCCAACGGCTATGAGGGCCAGTTCACGATCATCGCACCCGAGCGCGACCTCATCATCGTGCGCCACGGCGCAACGCCGCTCGCGCTCAAGGACAATCTCAAAGACTGGATCGGCAATCTCGCGAAATGTTTTGGCTAAAGAATTCCCGAGCATGCGCGCGCTTTCCCCCATCCCCTGCGAGCCGCAAGTGCTGCTCAGGGACTTCCCCCGCAAGCGGAAGAAGACACAAGAGTCTCTCATCTGCCCCCGCAAGCGGCTACCGCATGCACACATCTTTTTGTGCGAACCCATCTGCG
>JANOFD010000773.1:0-1659 GCA_031413455.1 Rhodobiaceae bacterium | reverse complement strand
ACGCGGCCGCAGCCGGTTTCAAGAAGGCGCGGACTATAGGTATTTAGCGCTTCACAGCTAGTGGGCATTATGGCTTGTCCTATTCCGACAGAAAAATGGCGGAGTTGAGCCCTCGAGAATAGGACGAACAGGACACAGGACGCTGTCTCAGAACACTGTCCTGTTTGTCCTGTCCTATTTGTAAGTTATTGAAAACAACGCAATGATGGGCACTCACTCGCAATAAATTTTCGCGCGAGATCACGAGTAAGGCTCAGGCCAGCCTCACAAATCCATTCACAATGTCAAGCGGCGCGCGTCCATGGAAATAATATTATCGCGCACTTGGAACATATATAGAACTAAAAAGCGGGCCCGTCAAGTGGATCGCTTGCGGGGGCTTGTGCCGGTCCAGCGGCGGAAGGCGCGGGAGAAGGCGCTGGGGTCGGAGAATCCTACCAGATAGGCGGTTTCGTTCACCGACACTTTCTTGCCGTTCAAATAGTGCAGCGCCATTTTGTGGCGCAACTCGTCGAGCAGTTTTTCATAGGTGACGCCTTCGGCCTTCAGTTTGCGATAGAGCGTCGGGCGGCTCAAGCCCATTTTCCCCACGATTTTTTCGACGCCGGGATCGCCCGCGTGCAGGATCGGGATCAACAGGCTTTCGACCCGGCCGCGCGTGGTTTTCGAATGTTCACGGCTTTCGAGAAGCGCCTTCGCATGCTCGCTCAAGACGCCAAAGGCATAGTTGGTCGTTCGCGCGACCCTGTTCAACATCAACGATTCATCGATCAAGAGCGCATTGCGGCTGTTTTCGAATACCGTCGGGACCTTGAAGATGCGATCATATTCGCCGCGGTGACCAGGCGCCGCGTGAGTGACGTGAACCTCTTTCACATGGACTTTGCCAGCTGGGATAAACCGGCGAGCACCGCACGCCATCCGGGCCCAACCAGACTCTGTCAGTTCCGGAAAAGCATTGGGGTCCGCGCGGGTGTCGACCAACCAAGTCTGGCCGTCCTCGCGCGCGAGCTGAAAGCGCGGCCCGGAGGCCAAGACGTCGACCTGAATGACCAGTCCATTGTAACGATTGATTTCCACGAAGGCATGAAAAAGCGTTTCGCAGGCATCGGCGATGAGGCCTACGACTGAAAGTTCGGCGAAAGCGACTTCCTCGCCGAAGTGCAGCGCCAGCGCCGGGTCGTTCGTCAGTTCGATGCTGGCCTTCATCAGCGCTTTGTATTTTTCAAACGGAATACGGTTGTCCAGGTCCGCCAGGTCCTCGTTCGAGATTTGCGCGCGTTCCATCAAGCGCTCGCGGCTCCCCTGTTTGGAGACGGCGAAATCCAGGAGCCCCTTGGCGTAGCCCGCTCCGACGGTCGGACCGGGGACCGCCGTGCCGACCTTGAGACGTGGAGCCATGTTTTTGAGCGCTGTGGTCATGTGCGGCCAGACGAACGGAGGGTACAGTAGTTTGGGGTCAGATCGACAGTATAGCACGCGCCTTGGACCGCGCCACTTTGGCGGGTGGCGGCAGTTTATAGCGTGAGCAAATGCGGGGACCGGCGTGGTGCCGTGGTTTCCGGCTATTGCCAGTGAGGAACGAACAATGTTCAGCCGCCTTTTTACCAGGCAAGTCGTGTGCTTGATCGGCGTCGCGGTCGCGCCGCGTCCGGGTCA
>JANOFD010000772.1:0-4052 GCA_031413455.1 Rhodobiaceae bacterium | reverse complement strand
CGGCAGGCGCGGCGTGATGGGTTCTTCGATGAGGCCCAAAGCGCTGTCGAGGCGGCGCAGGAGGATGGCGCCAAAGCGTGCGGCGAGGGGCGCGCGCGGGCGGTCTGTGATATCGGCGATTTTTTTCAAGCCGACGCGGGCGAGGGCGTCGATTCTGTCCGGGTCGAGGCGCAGGGCGGCGAGGGGCAGGGCCATCAAAGTTTCGCGCAGTTCGCTGTCGGCGATGATGCGCTTGTCGCCGTAGCGAGCGAGGCCCCAGGCGGCACCTGGCGTGTCGGCGATGGCGGTTCGCGCGGAAAATCCCTGGGCGTGGAGGCGGCGGACGATGTCTTTGCGCATCGCCTCTTCGCCGCCGAAGAGGTGGGCGCAGCCGCTGATGTCGAGCATGACGCCGTCGGGAGCGTTCAGGCCTACGAGCGGCGTATAGCGGGCGAGCCAGTCGCTGATGGCTTCGAGCAGGTGTAAGTCGGCGCTGTCGTCGGCGTGATCGACCACGATGGCGGGATACATGGCGCGGGCATCGGCGAGCGGCATGAAGGTTTTGAGACCCAGCGCGTGCGCACCGGCGTTCATGGCGGCAAGACGCAGGGCGCTTTTGATTTCGCGCACGATGACGCGCGCTTCAGACGGCCTTGGCGAGTGCGAGCGTTCGATCCGGTCGGTGGGTAAATGGTTGAACCAGATTGCCAGGTAGCGACGCGAGTTGGAATTTACGTTCATGGGAATGCCACTCGACCTGCCATTGGCCGGATGAGCCAAGGCGGTTTTTCACGAGATCAAGATGAAGATTTACAGGCCCGAGGCCGCCGAAAGAATCGCTGCGGCTGGGCGCTGACGAGACGAGCCAGCGCGTTGTCGCGGCGTTGGGTTCGACATGGGTGGCGTGACGCAGGATCAACCCGAAACCAAGCCCTTCCTGGGCGGCGAGCGTCAGGCGGCGGGTGGTGGTGAGATCGAGCACGCGGGCGTGGGCGGGAAATTCGGCGATGACGGTTGAGAAGCCGCGGCACTTGAGTGCCTCGTTCATGGCCCACAACACGTCTTCGGCGCGCGGCACGTGGAGATAGATGAGTGACGCCGTGTCGAAGCCCGAGAGTTTCAGACCCGGCAGGTAGGGGCGGCCGGTCTCCAGGCTGGTGAAATCGTGCTGGATGTAGAGGGTGTGGGCGCCGGGCTCGTGGGCGCGGGCGGCGAGGCCGAAGGCGAAGCCCGCGGCTGAGCCCAGGTCCTGGACTGATTTGGGCAGCAGTTCGTGGATGGTGCCGCGGGTAAGGCCGCCGCCCAAGGCCGCATCGATTTCCGCCACACCAGTTTCGACGTGAACCCGGGCGCTTTTGGTCTTACCGCGCAGACAAACCGCCTCGATCGCTTCGATGGTCTGCTTCAGGGATGCGGTCTGCCGGAGGGAAGCAACTCCCTCCGCCGCCAAAGGGTATGGCACGGGTCAACCTCGTTGGTTTTGCGCTGTTTTTGAGATTAGTTCACTTTTTGTTCTAGCTTAGAGTGACGTGAGAGTCAACTGGGTTGCATCTTTTTATTTTCTGTGTACTGTACACAGTATGCAGATAATAGATCGGCCCTTGCAGCACCTGAATCTCAGTGAAGCCGTCATTGAACGGCTCAGGGAGATGATTGTTGACGGCCAGCTTTCGGCGGGGGAGCGGATCAATGAGGTGCAGCTTTCCGAGCGTCTGGGGGTCAGTCGCACGCCTTTGCGCGAAGCGCTGGCAAGACTCGCGGTCGAAGGGGCGCTGAACAGTGTGCCGCGGATCGGCTATTTCGTCTGCCCACTGACGATTGAGGACTTCGAGCAGATCTATCCAATGCGGGCGATTCTCGATCCGGCAGCGCTGAAACTAGCCGGGGTCCCCGATGCGCAGACGATCAACCGGCTCAAGCAGATGAATGAGAAGATCGAGGCCGAGCGGCATGCAGCGCAAGCCATTGATCTCGACGATGAATGGCATCGCGAACTGCTGAAGGGCTGCCCGAACGGTGTGCTGCTCGGCCTGATCGCGCAATTCGCGCAGCGCACGCGCCGCTACGAGCTGGCGCTGATGCGCGAGCGCAAGGGGGTTGCGGGTGCCGTGGCCGGACACACGCAAATCATCACGGCATTGGAAGCAGGCAGGCTTGACGCGGCGTGCGAAGCGCTGCGCGACAATATGAGCGAGGGGAAGGGGGGGATCGTGCAGTGGCTGCGCGGGCGCGCTCCGGTGGGAAAAAGGAGCTGAGTCATGCGTACCAGAATGATTGCGATACTTGCTGTGGCAGCGGGTCTGCTGGTGCTTGCTGTCAACGTGGCGATAGCGGCACTGGCCGGTCCGGCAAGCGAACTTGCAGGACTCTGGGAAGCGCATCTCGCCTTCGGCCCAGCGGTCAAGGGCGAACTTGTGATCGAGCGCGGCGGCGATAGCTGGCGCGGCACGATTACGGGTGCTCACGCGAGCGCGCCGGCGAGTGAGGCGATTGCGCTCGACTTTGGTGACGGCCGGGGACGTTTCCAGGGAAGGTTCGATGGGCGCAGTGACGCGATCGAAGGGCACTGGGTGCAACCGCGTGCGGGCTTCAATGGCACGGTCTATGCGACGCCGGTGCATTTCACGGGTGCCGGGTCGTCGCGCTGGCGCGGCGAGGTGCAGCCGCTCAACGATGCGCTAACGCTTTATCTGAAGCTTGAGGTTGGCGCCGACGGCACGGTGCACGCTTTCATCCGCAACCCCGAACGCAATGTCGGTGCATTCGTGAAGCTGACGCGGGTGGTCCGCGATGGTGCGACTGTTCGGCTAATGGGTATGCAGGGCGAACGCGAAGCCGAGGCGGTGACGGGCTCGTATGATCCGGTTAGAGACACGATGTCCTTTCCGATCCCGCCATTGGGTGGCACGTTCTTGTTCCGGCGGGCGGTGCAGGGCAGTGCCTTTTATCCGCGCGGCTCTGTACCCGGACAACAGGCATGGCGCGCGCCCGTGCGTGGTGCAGATGGGTGGGAAATTGCGACACCAGAAGATTCCGGACTGGCTCGACCGGCGGTCGAGAGCTTCCTTCAGAAGCTTGTCGACACAAAAATCGACAGCGTGCATGCGCTCGACATCCACGCCTTTTTGCTGGCGCGGCATGGCAGGCTTGTGGTGGACGAGTATTTCCATGGCTTCGATGGTCAGGTGCTGCATGACACGCGATCGGCATCGAAAAGCGTGACGGCGGTGATTGCAGGAGCGGCGGAGCGTGCTGGGCTTGGTGTCAGCGCCGGGACGCCGGTCTATGCGGCGATGAACGGCGGCGTCGAACCTGCGGGAATTGAGCCGCGAAGGCGGGCGATGAAACTCGAGCATCTGTTGACGATGACGTCGGGGTTGGCGTGCGACGATTCGAACGGCGACTCGCCTGGCAATGAAGACGTGATGCAAAACCAGGACAAGGAGACCGACTGGTATCGCTATACGCTGGCGCTGCCGATGGTGGCGGAGCCAGGTGGGGCTTCAGTCTATTGCAGCGGTGGTGCAAACTTGGCGGGTGGCGTGACTTCACGCGTGGCGCGCCAGTCCTTGCTGTCGCTGTTCGAAAGGCTTGTGGCGAAGCCTCTGGGCATCAAACGCTATGCAGTGAACCTGATGCCGAAGGGCGAGGCCTATGGTGGCGGTGGCATTCACATTGCACCGCGCGACTTCCTGAAGATCGGACAAATGATGCTCAATGGCGGCCGCTGGAAAGGGCAGCAGGTGCTTGATGAAGCGTGGGTGGCGCGCGCCACCTCGCCACTGAAGACAATGCGCGAGGTGCGCTATGGCTATTTGTGGTGGGTGACGGATTTGAAGGCGCCCGATGGCCGCATAGTGCGGGCGGCGAGGTTGCTGGAATCGGAATTGGAAAAACTGCGGCGTGATCTGCGAGCCACGGTTCGCGCTTATGCGGCTCGCCTGGAAGTCGGATTGGCCGCGAGCCGGGCGGCGCTCGAATCGAGCAAGCCCGCCGAAGAATTATCGCGCGAACGGCTGCATCAGCTGCGTGATCTGACAATTCTGGTGCGCAAACGCAAATTGAAGCCAGAG
>JANOFD010000771.1:0-12072 GCA_031413455.1 Rhodobiaceae bacterium | reverse complement strand
CTTCGGCATGAAGACGATACTTATTCTGCGGCACGCCAAGTCGGATTCGGATAATCCGGCGTTCAAAGACTTTGACCGTCCGCTCAACGAACGCGGGCGTGAGGCGGTTCCCAAAATTGGTGCTTACTTCAAGTCCAAATCCTATTGCTGCGATATCGTTTTATGTTCAACGGCGCAGCGCACGCGTGAGACCTATGATTTGATTAGACCGTATTTGCGCGACGGGATGAAGGTGAAATTCGACAACGGCCTTTATTTGGCCGAGCCAAAGTACCTGCTGGGTTATCTGCGCGGTTTGAGCGAGGATCTTCAAGCGGCGATGATTATTGGCCACAACCCGGGTCTGGAGTTGTTGGCAGGGTCACTCGTTGCGAAAGCTCAAGATGACAAGGCTGCTGCTTTGCAGCGAAGCATGGCGGAAAAGTTTTCGACGTGTGCGCTTGCCGTGATTGGAAGTTCTGCGGAAACGTGGAGCGCACTCAAGCCGGGCAAGCTATTGGATTTTGTGCGCCCACGAGACTTGTAGGAGACATGGATGTCGAATGAAAGAATGACTGCACTTGTCACGGGAGCGTCGGCTGGCATCGGCAAAGCGTTTGCTGATGTCTTTGCGCGCTATGGGTTCAATCTTATTCTGACGGCGCGGCGGGAGGACCGGTTGCGGGATATCGCGGTCGAGCTTGCCAGGAAGCACAGTGTGCAAGCCGACGTTATTGCAGCCGACCTCGCAGACCCGGCGGCGCCGGCCCGGCTCATCGGCGATATCAAGGGACGCGGCTTGAGGGTTGATGCCTTGATCAATAATGCTGGGTATGCGGTTCCGGGCAGCTATGCGGCCTCGAAATGGGAAGATCAGCGGGATTTCATTCAGGTTCTGGTGACCGCTCCGTGCGAACTCGCGCATCGGGTCTTGCCCGAGATGGTCGCCCGCCGACGGGGCTATATTGTCAATATCGCGTCGCTTGCGGGGCTTATTCCTGGATCGGCTGGGCACACGCTTTACGGTGCATCGAAGAGTTTTATGGTTCAATTTTCACGCTCGTTGCATTTGGAAGCTTTGAAAGGCGGTGTGCACGTTACTGCGGTGTGCCCGGGGTTCACTCGTAGCGAGTTCCATGATGTCACCGGTACGCGGGCGCAGGTTTCAAAAATGCCCAAGATCATGTGGATGACAGCGGAGGCAGTTGCGGAGGAAGGGTATCAGGCCGTGATGCGTAACAAGCCCGTGCACGTGAATGGGCGCGTGAATAAGAGTATCGCTCTGCTTGCAAAATATTTGCCTGATTCTCTCGGCCTTTCGATCATGAAGGCGCAGTCACGATCAGTCAGGTCACAGTAATCTCAGTCCAAAGACGGATCGGTCAGTGTGCCGCGCCCGACGCGTTGGGCGGTCTTGCCCAAGTCGAGTGAGCGCCAGCCATAGGCGATTTCCCTGTATGAGGCGCCCCAAAGTGGATGCTGCCGTTCGGCGATCAGGCGACCGCCCATGGCTTCGTAAAAGAAGCGGGACGGGTTGTCTGCCAGAGCCCAGATGATCAACCCGCCGTAGTTTGCTTTCGAGAAAAGTCTGAATACCGACGACATCAGGCTGGCGCCAATGCCTTGACCGGTGAAGCCTGGCGCCACGTAAAGGGTGTAGATTTCGGCTTCATAAGGCAGCGATTTGTCGCGCGAAGTTCCTGCGCCAACAAAACCATATATGTTCGCCTTGGCGTCGGCTGCGACTAAAGTGGGATTGCGCAGATTGGCGCAACTTATTGCCCGTATCCAAGCCGCGGTCTGATCTGACTTTGACATGCGCAGCAGGCCAGTTACGGGCAGAATGCCTGCGTAAGTTTCACGCCAGGAGTCGACGAAAATATTTGCGATATCGCCCGCGTCGGCGGGCCGTGCCATGCGAATTCCGATGCGGATGTCTTCGTCCATTTGGCCCACCTTTACAGGCGCTTCAATGTCGTGCGCGAGGGAGAAGCATTTCATCCCTCGCGCTACAGTTCAACAAAATTGCACCCGTTTTAGGTGCGCATTCCGCTCAATAAAGCCCCATCGCATCCATTGTCGTTGCGCCGGCAACACCATCCGCCGACATGTTCTTCGACTTTTGATAGGCTTGAACGGCTTGTTTCACGTCCTCGTCGTAGACACCATCAACCTGACCCTTGTAGACGCCTGCTTTTTTCAGGGCATCTTGCAGTTGCTCCACTTCGCGGCCTTTGTCGCCAGGTTGCAGCGCGAAGCCAGTGCGTTTTCCTGACTTGGCCTGGTAGAGGCGCTGTTTGCTTGCTTTCAGGTAGTCTTGCTGTGCTGTGGGCGATGCTACCGCTTCATTCATCTGGCGGTTTTCAACTTTAATGGCCTCAACTTTGCGCCGCAAACGGTCGTCGTTGAGCGAGCGGTTTTTTTCTTCAAGGTCCTTGGCCAAAGTCGTCATGTTCTTCTG
The DNA here is from genome assembly GCA_031413455.1 of Rhodobiaceae bacterium. Lineage (GTDB taxonomy): Bacteria > Pseudomonadota > Alphaproteobacteria > Micropepsales > Micropepsaceae > SZUA-430. Next base: position 9,632 of record JANOFD010000771.1, on the reverse strand, counting down.
CGCTTCGTCGTGGCGTCCGGCCTGGTAGAGTTTAACTTGCTCTTTCTGGACGCGATCGCTTTCGGCAAGGGTCGCTTCTGCTGAGGCGCCCCTATTGCGCGCCCGGTCAATTGCGGCTTTGTCGGATGAGACATCGACGGCGAGAGTTTGGCTGAATTGACGGGCTTCGCCTGACTTTGCAGTCTTGTAGTTGACTGTCACCGAGCCGAGGTCGATATGTCCCGACGATGGTGCTGCGATTTCAAGACGAAGCAGGACAGTACGCTTTTCGCCTACAAACAAATCTTCTATTCCACGCTTCACATTTTGGGAGCCTGAAGCGTCGTCGTAGCCAACGACTTCGACTTTGCGCACGATTGCTTTGCCAGAGAACTGAAGTTCCACATCTTTGGCGGTGGTTTCAAACAGTGAGCCCAATTCATCCTGGAAGACGCGGGCCATCTGGGTCGGGTGCTCGATATAGTAGTATCGGCCACCACCATTTTCTGCGACGGCTTGCATGAGATCTTCGTCATAGTCGCGGCCAAGCCCCATCGCTGAAATGCGAATTCCGTCAGATTTGGCGCCGCGTACCAACCGGGCAATTTCCTGAGGATCCGTTACTCCCGAGTTTGCCAACCCGTCGGACATCAAGATGACGCGCGTGATTGTCCCGGATTTGCTGGCCGGTCCATCTAGCGCGCCCTTGGCTTCATCGACGCCGCGCATCATTCCGCCAGTCAAGTTTGTGGAACCGCGTGGTTCCAACGAGTCAATCATAGCCTTGACTTCCGCCAGGTTGCCGACGCGGTGGGCGGGCCACATGACGTTGATCTGATCGTCATACTCGACAATGGACAGCGTATCTTTAGGGCCAAGCCGGTCTACGGCGAGTTTTGCGGCCCGGCGCAGATACTCCATTTTTCCGGCGTCAGACATCGAGCCTGATCTATCGAGTACCAGCGATACGTTGAGGGGCGGCCGTTCCCTCACCGTTCCCGGGTCGGTGTCGATGCCTTCAAAAGACACCACCGCATAAACGATGCGTGTGCCATTGGCTAAAACCGTAGGTTGGTCCAATTGAACGTGGCCGCGCAGTGGATCTTGCGCTGCACTGGCGGGCACGAGTGCTGTCGTACCCAATAGCGCCAACGAGCACAGCGTGCCGAAGGTGGCACGTAGAATAAATTCTCGAAATGTGTATGTTGTCCTATCTCGCATTCGGTCTCTCCTTAAACTGCGGGGGGCGGCGCCATTTCCTGGCGGGGCGGAGAATAAAACGTATGCTGTGTCGCAAAGCGGCCCGGATTGCGGCGGGAATGCGATTTCTTCTGCGGCAGATGCATCACGGACGAATCGTTTTGATATTAGCTTGCACAGAAAGTGACTGAGTCTCCGAGCTTGAAGATGTACATTGGTTCAGAACCGTTCATTTTTGCGCGACTTTGCGCGACTTAACCAAAGTTTACGATTGCTTCAGGGGATCAGGGCACTATTTAGAAAATTGCATAGTTGGCTGTTCGGTCATGCGGCCATCTTTACGACACTGCAGTCGTTTAGACCGGTAGCTGACCTTGGTTTCAGTGTGCGTAACATCGGGATAGGCGCGAATCATGAGCAACTCACTGGATGTCTTTGACGCATTCTCACGGGCCTATGCGCGGGAGAAATTTGAGAGCATGTCACTGCGGGATTATCTGCTGGCTGCACGCGATAATCCGATGATGTACGCCACGCCAGCGGAGCGCATGATTGCTGCCATCGGCGAGCCAGAGCTTGTCGATACCTCGCGCGACCCGCGGCTGTCGCGCATGTTCTTCAATCGTACAATCAAGATGTATCGCGTGTTCGAAGGGTTCTTCGGCATGGAAGATACGATCGAGCGTATCGTGGGCTATTTCAAACATGCAGCGCAAGGCTTGGAAGAAAAGCGGCAAATCCTCTATCTCCTGGGCCCGGTCGGCGGCGGCAAGTCTTCGCTTGCGGAACGCCTCAAAGATCTGATGGAGACGCATCCGATTTATGTGCTGAAGGCGGGCGACAATATCAGTCCCGTCTTTGAATCGCCGCTGGGATTGTTCCGGACTTCTGAGCTCGCCGACCTGTTGAGTGAGCGCTACAATATCGACAAGCATCGCTTGACCGGCTTGATGAGCCCGTGGGCGGTGAAGCGGCTCGACGAATTTGGTGGCGATATTTCAAAGTTTGAAGTTGTCAAAATCATGCCGTCGAAGCTTCGCCAGATTGCGATCGCGAAAACGGAACCCGGCGATGAGAACAACCAGGATATTTCAGCGCTGACTGGAAAGGTCGATATTCGCAAGCTTGAACGCTTCAGTCAGAACGATGCGGATGCGTATAGTTTCTCAGGTGGTCTGTGCCACGCGAACCAGGGACTGCTTGAGTTCGTTGAAATGTTCAAGGCGCCGATCAAGGTTCTTCATCCGCTTCTCACGGCGACGCAGGAAGGAAACTATATCGGCACGGAAACGCTTGGGCCGATCCCGTTTCAGGGCATTATTCTGGCGCACTCCAACGAGTCGGAGTGGACACAGTTTAAAGCCAACAAGAGCAACGAAGCTTTCCTCGATCGTATCTGCGTCGTTACAGTGCCGTATTGTCTGCGGGCGAACGAGGAAGTTCAGATTTACAAGAAGTTGTTGAAGACGAGTGAGCTTGGAAGCTCTCCGTGCGCACCTGAAACGCTTGAGATGCTGGCGAAATTCTGCGTGCTGACGCGGCTCAAGGAGCATGAGAACTCCAACCTTTATTCGAAGCTGCGTGTTTATGACGGCGAGAAGCTGAAGGATACCGATCCCAAGGCCAAGACGCTTCAGGAATATAAAGATGCGGCTGGCGTTGATGAAGGCATGGGCGGTATCTCCACGCGCTTTGCCTATAAAGTTCTGTCGGAGACGTTCAACTACGACACGAACGAGGTGACGGCTGATCCGGTGCATTTGATGTACGTGCTGGAGCAGGCGATCAAACGCGAGCAATATTCTGACGAAATCGAGAAGCGCTATGTTGAGTTTATCAAGGCCGAGTTGGCGCCGCGGTATGCGGAGTTTATCGGCAAGGAAATTCAAAAGGCGTATCTTGAGTCGTATAGCGAGTATGGTCAAAATCTGTTTGACCGGTATATTTCCTATGCCGATTCCTGGATCGAAGATCAGGACTTCAAGGATACCGATACGGGTCAGATGATGGACCGTCAGCAACTCGACAACGAGTTGTCCAAGATCGAGAAACCTGCGGGCATTGCCAATCCAAAGGATTTCCGCAACGAAGTCGTCAAGTTCGCACTGCGCCACCGGTCGACGCATGATGGCCGCAACCCGGCCTGGACGTCCTATGAAAAGATCCGCAACGTGATTGAAAAGCGGATGTTCACGCAGGTCGAAGATTTGTTGCCGGTGATTTCGTTCGAGTCCAAAAAGGACACCGATACGCAGTCCAAACACAATGAATTCGTCAAGCGCATGCTGGCACGCCACTACACGGCGCGTCAGGTCAGGCGTCTGGTCGAATGGTACATGCGCGTCAACAAGGCGGGGTAGGCTTTCGCTTTCACCAATGCGAGGCGGGCACCCCGGCGGTATTTATGACGAATTTCATTGATCGGCGTCTGAATCCCAAAGGCAAAAGCCTTGCCAACCGGCAACGCTTTATCAGGCGTGCGCGCGCTGAAATCAAAGACGCCGTGCAGAAGTCCCTCAAAGACCGCACGGTTTCGGATTTTGCGAAGAATCAAAGGATCTCGATCCCCACCAAAAGCACCAAGGAGCCGCGGTTCCGGCATGATCCGGCGGCGGGCGGCGAGCATGAGCGGGTGTTGCCGGGCAACAAGGATTTTGTCGAAGGCGATCAGATCAAGAAACCGAGGCAAGGCGACGGCCAGGGGCGGGGCAAGGACGCTTCGACCAGTGGTGAGGGTGAGGACGATTTCAGCTTCACGCTGAGCCAGGACGAAATTCTCGATCTGTTTTTTGAAGACCTCGAACTGCCCAATTTGGTCAAGACCGCGCTCAAAGAGATCAAGTCCTATACGTGGCGGCGGGCCGGAATGACGACGTCGGGTTCGCCCAACCAGATCAATCTGGTGCGCACTATGCGCAATTCGTTTGGCCGGCGGCTGGCGATGCGCCGTCCGAAAGAAGAAGAGATCGAAGTGCTGCGTCAGCAACTGGTGGTGCTGAAGGCCCGTGAGCCTGATGATCACGATCAAATTATTGCCTTGGAGGCAGAGATTACGCGCCTGGAGCATCGCCGCAAATGGGTGCCATTTCTCGATCCGCTCGATGTGAGATTCAACGCCTTTGAACGCCAACCGGTACCGACGAGCCGGGCGGTCATGTTTTGCCTCATGGATGTGTCGGGCTCGATGGGCGAGCGGGAAAAAGACCTCGCCAAGCGGTTTTTTATGCTGCTGCATTTGTTTTTGAAGCGGCGCTATCAACGGTTGGATATCGTGTTCATCCGCCACACCCATGATGCCCAGGAAGTTGATGAGCATACGTTTTTCTATTCGCGGCAGTCGGGGGGTACGATCGTGTCCACTGCGCTTGAAGAGATGAAGAAGATCGTGCACGAGCGCTATGCGACCGGGGAATGGAATATCTACGCTGCCCAAGCTTCGGATGGCTACACCCAGACAGGCGACGCCACACGCTGCGTTGAAATGCTCAATCATGATTTGATGCCGATCTGCCAGTATTACGCCTATATCGAGATCCTCGACGAACGGGAAATGGAAGTATTTTCCAGCGAAGAATCGGGGGCAGAGTTATGGCGGGCTTATCGTACGGTGGCGAAGGGCTGGAAAAACTTTGCAACAAAACGTATCGCGAAACCGTCGGATATATTTCCCGTCTTCCGCGAGCTGTTCTCGAAGGACCACGCGGAGGCCAAGTCGTGAATGAGGCTGGCGCGGGTGTCTGGGGCCGGCTGCGCGGGCGGCTTGAGTATGATCCGCCTGCTGACCGATATGTGCGGCTCAAACGTGAGCCGATGGCCAGCGACGAGACGTCAAAGCTTCAGGAGTTTTTTAACGGCGGTACGCTGAATGCTGACATCGCCGACACTGCGTTTCAGCGGGTCGCGCATCGCATCAGGGCATCGCGTATTTTGTTTGCACCCTCTCTTTGGGGTGGGGCGGCCTTGAACGGCAGCCGTACGAAGCTGGTGGAATATTTGACGCAACAGGTGCGCCACCTGCGGGATCAAGGATTTGACGCGGGCATAGCCGACATCGAAACGGGTGCGGGCGTTGCCGGGAATGGTGGGCGCCTTGCCGAGATTCTGAGGACGCATCACTGTCCAACCTGGATCGTGACCCATTCGAAGAGCGGGCTGGACGCATTGCAGGCACTCGTTGCCTTTCCAGACGTGCGCCGCTTTGTCGAGGGATGGATCGCCTTTCAAGCGCCCTTTTTTGGGTCACCGGTTGCTGATGTCGTGTGTGGCAATCATCGGAGCCGGAACGTCGGCCGCGCGGCTTCGAGGCTGTTGGGGGCGAATCTCGATACAGCCTCCACTTTGCGCGCGGACGTGCGTTGCCAGTATATGGACGAGCACGCCGTGGAGATCGCCCAGGCGGTCAACGACGTTTCGGTGATGTGTGTGCGATCGACGCTTCAGTCGCTGCGCTGGCCGACCGGCCGATGGCTGAACGATTTGGGCCTTGCCAATGACGGGTTGGTGCCTGCCAATTCGATGGTGCTGCCTGGGACGCGCTATGTCACTCTCGATGGATTGGGACATGGCGAGGTCGAGACGCGGCATTTGTTTTCCGGCCGCCACATGGAGCAGGCCGATCTTTTGAAGGCGCTGTTTGTGCTTCTCTTGGGTGGTCAGCCACGAAAGGCTGCAGCATGAGTGACTTGCTGTTCGATAGTTCAGAGTGGGATTTTGCCCAACTGAAACGCGTGTTTTCAGCGATCGAGGATGTGGCGCTCAACGATCTGATGCTGGACGTTTATCCCAATCAGATCGAAATTATTTCATCCGAGCAGATGCTTGACGCTTATTCGGCGCATGGCATGCCGCTGATGTATCATCACTGGTCGTTTGGCAAGATTTTCGCCCGCGAAGAGACAATGTACAACAAAGGCTGGCAGGCGCTGGCCTATGAGATCGTCATCAATTCGAATCCGTGCATCGCCTATCTGATGGAAGAGAATACAACGACGATGCAGGCGCTGGTGATGGCGCATGCCTGTTTCGGCCACAACCATTTTTTCAAGAATAATTATCTGTTTCGGCAATGGACGAATGCGGACGCCATTCTCGACTATTTGGCGTTCTCGAAGAAATATGTCTCGGCCTGCGAGGAAAAATACGGCTTCGATGAGGTTGAAGCCGTTCTGGATGCGGCGCATTCGATGATGGATCAAGGTGTGTTCCGCTACCGGCGGCCACCGCGTCCGTCCAAAGTCCAGCGCGAAGAACGCTTGCGCAAACGCCGCCAGTATGAGGAGCAGAGCTTCAACGATTTATGGCGAACACTGCCCGGCACGGCCCGTGACATGAGCGCCGACATGGCGTCGGTGGATGAGGATGAAACGGTCGGGCTGCATGCGCCGATGAATCTTCCGGAAGAAAATCTGATCTACTTCCTGGAAAAGCATTCGCCGGTCCTGAAGAATTGGCAGCGCGAGATTTTGCGGATTGTGCGCAATATCGCCCAGTATTTTTATCCGCAGATGCAAACCAAAGTGATGAACGAGGGCTGTGCGACGTTCGTCCATCACTACATCATGAACGCGCTTTATGATCGCGGACAAATCAGCGATGGTTCAATTCTTGAGTTTTTGCATTCGCATTCCAGTGTCGTCATGCAACCGGGATTCGATGAAGGCCGCTATTATGGAATCAATCCCTACGCGCTAGGCTTTGCGATGATGTCGGACATTCGGCGTATCTCCGAGCACCCGACGGTCGAAGATCGCGATTGGTTTCCAGAGTTTGCAGGAAAGGGCAATTGGCGCGATGTTCTGAAGCATGCTTGGGCAAATTATCGCGACGAGAGTTTCATTCAGCAGTTTCTCAGCCCTAAAGTGATGCGCGACCTCAAGCTTTTCGCGGTGCGCGATAAAACGGAAGACCCAGTCTACACGGTGGCCGCTATTCACAACGATGCGGGGTATCGAAAGCTCCGCACTTCGCTTGCCCGTCTCTACGACCTGTCTACGCATCAGCCGGACATTCAGGTGGTGGGCGCTAATCTGGCTGGTGACCGAACGCTGATCCTGCGTCACAACAGGCATCGTGGTATTCCGCTGGCGCAGAATACCAAGGACTCAGTCCTCAAGAATATCCGCCGGTTGTGGGGGCATAATGTCGTGCTTGAAGAACCGGAGGACGTGTAACCCGGCGCAACAAAAAGGGCACGACCAGAGCGTGCCCAAATGCACTCGCTTTTTGTAAGCGGCTTATTGATTCGACTTCACTTCAACGCGTGTTTGATCGCGAAGCGCTTCGCAGCGTTCGGCGATTTCTGTGCTCTCGGGTTCGCCTTTGCATTCTTTCGGCAGGCGTTTTCCGGTGACAGTGAACGTCAGCTTTGGTTTTTGCGCCAGCGGTTCGGCGGCGACTTGTGCCACTTTGTCTTCAGCCATGGCATCAACGGCCAATTCTGGCGCGCGGATCTGATGAAGCATCATTCCAAATGCCACCGCTCCGGCAAAGGAGAGGCCCATCAACGAGTCTTCCCAGTTGTTAAACATTTTTCGATTTCCCCCCGAAAGGCTATAGCAAAAAACCCCTGCCATTTCTGCCATGTTTTTAAAGTAGAGTTTATGGTGGTGGAGTTCAAGATAAGTTAAGGATGGCATGGCAGGCATTCGCTGGGCACATAGCGCAACTTGCCAGGTCAGTGACGAGGGTCACGATGAAAACTAGCCAATCGGAGTACCTCAATCGGTGGGTTGTCAGTTCGCCCGGCACGGGAAAGACAACGTTTTTCTCTCCCGCAGAAGCGAGCCCACGTGTTTCTTTGGCAGAAACTAAATCTAGGGGGTCGTGCGGTTGGCGGTCACTACGATTTTGTACACGTAGGCGGCAGACGACATTCCTGTTTGCTGTTGCACATAATACTCAGTGCCAGCGACAACAATGATGGCGAGAAGCAAGGTCCACGCGATCCAATCGCGATAATAGCCACGCATAATGGTTTCTCCGTGTGAGTTGGGAACGCAGTTACGCAACTTACTAGGGAAATATTGTTCGCTTTGGACTCTACGCCGAAGGCCTGGATGCGCAAGACCCGTTTCGCGCGAGTGGTTGGCTATTTCGCGCAGCGTTGGCCGGGCGAAAGGAAAATAATCAGGTTTGGGCCTGGTCTTTGGGCTTGATCAGGAAATGACCATGCAGGGCAGCGATAGGCCGCGTGTGCTCATCTTGCCAGGCTTCGGCGCGGACGTTGCAAACCCTGCGGCCATGCTTGGTGATGATTGCGCGCGCGTAGGTGTCGACTGGTTTGCCAGAGCGCAAGTAGTCGATGCTGATGTCAACGGGTTTGGGCAAGTCTTCGCTTTCGATTTCGAGCATGAGCTGGATGACCGCCGTCACTTCCAGGAAGGCGCCGACGACGCCGCCGTGAAGAGCCGGCAGAATAGGGTTGCCGATAAGCTTTTGATCGAAGCGCAAGATAGTGGTCAGCTCTGTTCCCTTGCGGTCGATGTCTATGCCAAGAAACCAGCAATAGGGAATGGCGTCGACCAGCGCCTGCAAATCGGGCTTGCGGCCTTCGGCAAGTGCGCGCTTGATCAATTCCATCAGCGCGCCTCGCCTCTTGTGCTTTTTGCGGTACCCAGCATGAAGCTCGCTACACAGGTGGCGATCGGGTCGTTGCGATCCGTGTGGTAGGCGACGCCGCGGACGAAGGCGATATTTCTGGTCACCTTGTAGCATTCGGCGAAGGCGAAGATGTCTTCGTCTGGCGTTGCCGGCTTCATGTAATCGATGCGCAGATCAAGGGTTGCGATCTGACCTTGCAACGCTGTCTTCGAACCGACAGCAGTTCCACAGGCATTGTCGAGAAGCGCTGTGATGACGCCGCCGTGAATCACCCGCGTGTCGGGGTTGCCAATGAGGTGTTCGGCATAGGGCACTTTGCAGATGGCTTCGCCCGGCTTGACGTCGATGATCATCAGCTTGAGGGCTGCGGCGTGGGGGATGCCTTGAAGAATGAATCCGGCTGTGTGGTCAGGAAAATTGCTCATATTTTGGAGTGGTAGGGCCACAGGCGGAATTGTCAACGGAGCGACGCTCCCGGCGTCTGTCAGACCTTGGCGCGAAAAGTTGACGTGGCGTCACGAATGACTAGGATGTTCCGCAGGCTGAACAGTATTCAAGGCAATGATGCCCCTATCACCACGCGTGGCCGATCCGCGCCTTCCTAAAACGTGCATCATCGGTGCGGGGTCGTAACTCCATCCAGGCCACGATCAATGATTTATGGGAGAAGGGTTTCGTGCTCTCAGGAAATTTAAGCATTAAGGATGTAAGGTTCATTGAACAGCCTTCCCACAACAAAAACCAATACCTTCAACTACCCAAACACTGAAAAATACACAAAAAAGCAAAGTAGAGGCAGAATCCATCCACCCACCGGCAGAAAGACATACCGGTGCAGCAGGTGACTCACCACG
>JANOFD010000770.1:0-6838 GCA_031413455.1 Rhodobiaceae bacterium | reverse complement strand
CGCAGAGGCCGCTGAATAGGCTTTCGGCCTCTGGCGGTTTCACTGGGCGATTGCTATTAGACCGTACATAAACGGCACAGCTTGGCTGGTGCCGTTTTTTTGTATGGGACGCAGGATGACGAAACACGAAATGCGGCAGCGCGGCGCGGCGATCCTTATTATTGGCGATGAAATTCTCTCCGGCCGGACGCAGGACACCAACACGGCCACCATCGCCAAATGGCTGGGGCTGTTGGGAATTGCGGTGCGTGAAGTGCGTGTGGTTCCCGATCTGCAAAGCGAAATCGTGGCAGCGGTACGCGTATTGAGCGCGCGCTTTGACTATGTGTTTACAACGGGCGGCATCGGGCCGACGCATGATGACATCACGGCGGATTGTATGGCGGCAGCGTTTGAAACCGGCATCAGTTATCATCCCACCGTGTTCGCACAGTTGGAGGCGCGCTATACCGCCATGAATATCGGGCCTTTCAACGAAGCCCGTCAGCGCATGGCTCGCATACCTTTTGGCGCCAGTTTGATTGCCAACTCCCTGTCTGCGGCGCCGGGATTTCAGTTGGGCAATGTTTTCGTGATGGCTGGAATTCCTGCGGTGATGCAGGCGATGCTCGACGATGTTCGCGGACGCCTGGTGTCTGGGCGACCGCTGTTGTCGGTGACCGTCAGCGCCTATTTGGCCGAAGGCACGATCGCTTCGGGGCTCGCCCTCCTGCAAAAACAGTATCCGGACGTGCCCATGGGAAGCTACCCCTTCGCCAAGGACGGCAAGTTCGGTGCAAGTTTGGTCGCCCGCGACAGCGATTTTGACCGCTTGGAACAGGTGCGAACGGGGCTGGAAGGCGTGATCAGGGATGCCGGGGGTGAAGTTGTTGTGATTTAGAGAGGAAAGTTCCCTATCGCGCGGCGGCGCTCTGTGGCAGGAAGCAGATAATGCGGGCGTGGCGGAACTGGTAGACGCACCGGACTTAAGTCAACTTGAGTGCACTTGGGGGAAACCCTGGATGTAGAACTGCTCAAAGTCGGGGAAACCTCGTAAGTGGCAATCCCGAGCCAAGCCCCATCTCGGGGAAGGTGTAGAGACTAGACGGGCAGCACCTAAAGCGGAAGCCAGGGTGAAGGGATAGTCCAGACCACAAATGCGGCCCGCGGCAACTTCTTGCGGCGGCGCAGCGGCGAAAGCCGTAGTTGGTAAGAAAATCCGTTGGGCCGCAAGGCCTGTGCCGGTTCGACTCCGGCCGCCCGCACCAGACAATTCCTTCCTGGGAGCGCCGGCATCCTGCCGGCCCTTTCAACGAACCGGCAAGATGCCGGCGCTCCCAGGGAAGGCGCTCATTGGGCCTGCTCACAATCGACTACGGCCGCCTGCACCATTGTCCGCATCTTCTGCGGAGAATAGCCGACCTATTCTCCGCAAAGCGTGCGGAGATTATTGAGCCGCCCACCCACCGGGGACAGTTTAGGCTCACGCGACTTTTGAGCGGCGGCCTCTTCCGACTACGGGGACGCGGCCCAGGCCGATTTTTTTGGCGAAGGCTGAGCGCAGGCGGGCGTAGGCGGGTGCGACCATGGGATAGTCGTGCGGCAGGTCCCATTTCTTGCGGTATTCTTCCGGGGACATGTTGTAGTGGGTGCGCAAATAGCGCTTGAGCATTCGGAGTTTTTTGCCGTCTTCCAGGCAGACGATGAATTCCTCGCCGACGGATTTCTTGATCGGCACTGCGGGCTTGCGCTCCATGTCGGCGACGGCACTGCCAGAAACGGCATTGCGCAGAGAGGTGTGGAACATCGCAACCAACCCAGGCAGCTCAACCATGGGAACCTGATTGCGGCTGACATAGGCCGAAACGAGATTGGCGGTCAGTTCAATGAGATTGTCGGGCATTGAAATGGCAGGGCGTTCGTCATTTTCGTCGTCGATTTTCGATTTCCGCGCCATTGAATTGCCGCTCCTCTGATCTAGTCTTAGTAATATTGCAGTGCGTCATGTTTATTCCAAAGGTTACGTCTCGTCTACGCCATCTATGCATGTAACGTTGATTTAATTCTCCCACAGTTCCATTCGGTGCAACTTGCTTCGACCGGCCCGGACTCCCCAGGGTTGGCGCGCCGTCAATCTCAGTCCATAGTTGCCCAACCCAGAACCCAAGGAAGCGTGTGCCCATGGCCGAAGCGACGACGCAACGAGATCGAGTGAAGCCGTCGTGGCTGTTCGCCTATTCGCTGCCAGGGCTGCCGATTGCGGCTTTGGGACTGCCGCTGGCGGTGCATCTGCCGACGTTTTACGCGGTGGAAGTGGGGCTGGGCTGGACGCTGGCCGGTTTGATTTTTGGCGCGGCGCGGTTCTTTGACGTGTTTCTTGACCCGATCATGGGAGTGATGTCCGACCGGACGCGCACGCGCTGGGGGCGGCGGCGGGTTTGGATGGTGGCGTCCGTTCCGATCATGTTGGTGGCAGCCTATCTGGTTTTTATGCCGGCACCTGGCGCGTCGTGGCTCTCCGTTGTCGCCTCGATTGTTTTGCTGTTCATCGGCTGGACGATGTTGACCATTACGCATCTGGCGTGGGGCGGTGAGCTGAGCGGCGACTATCACGAGCGTTCGCGCATTACGGCCTCGCGGGAGGCGGCTTATATCATCGGGATGATTACTGTTTTGTTGCTTCCGGCACTGATCCAGTCGCAAGGCGGTGATAAATTTACTCAGATCGCGGCGATGGGCTGGTTTGTTATTCTGACCTTGCCGATCGGCGTGGGGATCGCCGTATCGGTGATCAAGGAGCAAGACGCACCCGTCGTGCCGCATCTGCCGATGGGCCCGGCGCTCAGGGCGTTGCTGAAAAATGGCCCACTGCGCTATGTGCTGATCTGCGATTTGATTTCCGGGATTTCGGGGGGAATCGTCGCCACATTGTTCTTGCCGATGGTGGCGTTCGGATTGGAATTGCCGAAGGAAGCCAACTGGCTGCTGCTGATTTATTTCTTGATGGGTGTGATCGCCATTCCACCCATGGTGTGGTTGAGCCGCATTCTCGGCAAACACCAATTGCTGGTGTTTCATTGTCTGGCCAATGCGATTTTGATCCCGTGCATCTTCCTTTTGCCGAAAGGGGAATTTGTCCCCGCCCTTATCTTGTGGATGGTGTTCGGGTTGAACATGTCGGTGGGGCCGTTCCTGTTCCGCGCCATCATGGCCGACGTGGCCGATCACGATCATGTCGAGACCGGGCAGCCGCGGGCGGGGGTTTATTTTGCGCTGCTGGCGCTGACCAACAAGCTCGGCTATTCGTGCGCCATTCTTATTTCGATGTTGATGCTTGGCTATATTGGCTTCGATGGCAAGGGCAACAATCCGCCGGATACGATCATGGCGATGATGCTGCTTTATGTGCTGCCGCCGACCCTCATTTCAGTATTGATCGCGGCTGTGATGTGGCGCTTTCCGCTGGACGAAACCAAGCAACGGGAGTTGCGGCGCATCATCGAAGAGCGCGCTGCGGGTGCTGCAATCGGCATGGGAACGGGTCATTCGCTTGAGGATTCCGCGCCCGGCGTTAACATGACCGCGAAGCCGGCTGAATGACTCTGCTTGCCGCCAACGGGACTGAGATATTTTTCACCGATCAAGGCGCGGGGGACGGGGTTGTACTTGTGCACGGGTTTGCCGCGAGCGTGCAGGAAAACTGGGTCAAAGCGGGATGGGTGTCGATGTTGACGCGCGCCAATCGCCGGGTGATCGCGATCGATCTGCGCGGTCATGGCGAGAGCGCCAAGCCTCACGAGCCTCGGAGTTATTCGCTAGAACTGATGGCGGCGGACGTGGTGGCTGTGGTCGAGCATTTGCAGGTCAAGAAGCCCGACCTGATCGGTTTTTCGTTGGGTGCGCGCGTGGTGCTCGAGGTTCTGCGGCAGCGCCCGGAGCGTTTTTTGCTGGGCGTGTTGTGTGGCGTGGGCTACAAGCTGATTGAGCCGCGGCAAGAGCGCGATCCCGAGGCGCTGGCCAAGGCAATGGAATGTGCTTCTGTTGAAGACGTGGGCGACGATCTGGCCAAACGGTTCCGGATGTTTGCCGAAGGGCAGGGGCAGGACCTGAAGGCGCTTGCGGCTGTGGCGCGCGGACTTAATCTGAGTGGCAAGGGCTGGACACGCGAGGCGCTGGCGCAGATCAAGAATGAGATGTTGATCGTTGCGGGTTCAGGTGACGATTTGGCGGGTTCGGCCCCATCGTTGGCGGCAAATTTTCCGAATGCAAAAGGCAAGCAGATTCCCGGCTGCGGGCATATGGATTGCCTGACGCAACCGATGTTCAAAGCGGCGGTGATGGATTTTCTGGCGGGAATCCCCGACTAGCAGCAGCCGCAGCCGCCGGCGAGGAGGATGCCTTCCTTGTGGTAAGCGGAGCCGACGGCGGATTTCGAAAGGTCTTTGGTTTTGGCGAATTCCGCTTTTGCCGCGTCGCGCAGGGTGGCGCTGTCGAAGAAGTCGAGCGTGGTCATGGCGAGCGCTTTGGCGCCGTCGATGATCGCCTGGTCGCCACGCTCGGACTTGGCGTAGGCCGTGAACTCGGCGTTGTGGATCACAACGTGGGGCGGTGAAACGCCGATGATCGGGTGGATCGAGGGGACACGGTGGCTGACGTTGCCCATGTCGGTCGAACCGGCGAGGCCCGCAGGCAAGAGCGATGGGTCCATCAGTTCTCGTCCGAGTGCTTTGGCGTTGGCTTCGTAAGCATTGGCGAGAGCCCAATTGGTTTTGAGGTCCAGGCAGTCGACGCGGCCCCAGTTAGTCTCAAGCCGCGTGCCCGAGGCGAGTGCGCCGGCCTCGAAGCAGGCTTGCACGCGCTTTTTAAGAGCGGCGAGTTCGATGCCATCGCGGGCGCGCACGTAAAAGCGGCCTGCCGCGCGTTCGGGGACGATGTTGGGGGCCAGTCCGCCTTCGGTGACGATGCCGTGAATTCGCTCAGACTGCTGGATGTGCTGGCGCAACTGGGCGATGGTTTGGTAGGCGGTGACCAGTGCGTCCAGCGCATTAAGTCCCCGGAATGGCATGGCTGAGGCGTGGGCCGCTCTGCCATGATAAATCACTTCCACTTCGGCCAGGGCTATCACCGGCATGGATACCATGTCGAAGCCGGCCGGGTGCACCATCATCGAGGCATCAACGCCGACGAAGGCGCCGGCTTGCGCCATCACTTCCTTGCCGCCGCCGCGTTCCTCGGCGGGTGTCCCCATATAGCGGACGCGGCCAGTCAGTTTGTTACCGAGCTTCGAGAGGCCCAGCGCCGCACCGAGACCAATCGTGGCGATGATGTTGTGGCCGCAGGCGTGACCGATGCCGGGCAGGGCGTCGTACTCGGACAAAAGGCTCATGACCGGCTTGGCCTTGGGGCCGAACTCGGACGCGTAAGCGGTTTCTACGCCATAGGCGCCGCGTTCAACTGTCAGGCCATGTTGCTCCACGGTTTTCGTGAGCAGTGCAGCGGCGAATTTTTCTTCGAAGGCGAGCTCCGGGTTGGCATGGATGGCGTGGCTGGCTTCGACCAGTTCGGTGCGCAGTCCGTCGATGATTTGGCAGGCTTCGCGTTTCAATGCGTCGACGGACATGGTTTTCTCCTTGAGGCTGGGCGCGGTTTCATCCAACCTCGCGCGGAGACGAATTGCACTCAAGGGGTATTATGGCGTTTCTCAAAGTTTCCGAGACCATTCAGATCGCCTACGAGGTTGTGGGTGAGGGCGCTCCGATTGTGCTGGTGCACGGGTTTGCCTCGAGCCGGGTGACGAATTGGCGTGGGCCGGGCTGGTATGGCGCACTCACGACGGCAGGGCGCCAGGTGATCGCGCTGGATGTGCGGGGGCATGGCGAGAGCTCGAAGCCGCACCGGCAGGACGACTATGACGAAGGTGAGTTGGCGCTGGATGTGGTGCGCGTGCTCGATCATCTGGGGCACGCGAAGGCTGATGTGATGGGTTACTCGATGGGCGGGTTCATCACGATGCGCCTGTTGCATGACGCGCAGGATCGGGTGCGCCGCGCGGTGATCGCGGGGTTGGGCGACAATTATTATGGGCGCGGGGTTGTGGAGAGCGAGGCGATTGCGGCGGCGTTGCGCGCTGACGATGCGGCGACGGTGACGGATGCGGTGCCGCGGCAATTTCGCTTGTTCGCCGAGCAAGGCCGGAACGATCTGGAGGCGCTGGCGCTGTGCATGACCAGGGCGCGGCTGGTGTTCGACGCGGCGGCGCTGAGCCATCTGAGGGTGCCTGCCCTGATCGTGGTGGGCGAGAAGGATACGATCACGGGTGGGCCTGCGATGTTGGCCCGCGCCATTCCCGGTGCACAGGTGACGATCATTGCGGGTCGCGATCACATGTCGACGGTGGGTGACAAGGTCTTCAAGACGGCAGTGCTTGAGTTTTTGGGCAGGGATTAGAGCGCGCTTCGTCGAATTGCTAAGCCCCGCATCGTCTGTCTACCGCATGCACACAAACATTCGCTCAGTTCTGCACTCTAAAAAACTCTGTCACCCCGCGCGCGGGCCGCAGCATCCTTCATGCTGCTCCGCGCACGGTGCCCATACGAGGTGCGGGGCGCAAGGCACTTGTGGAACCAGGCACTGAATTTTGGCGGTGAGCCCGGGTGGGTCCCGCTGTCTGCGAAGCGGCACAAGAGCGCCGCATCGCGCACGGGATGACAAGGTTTGTTGTATTGGAGAAGTGTGCATGCGGTAGCGCCACGCGGGGGCAGACACCAGATTCTCTCATCTTCCTCCGCTTGCGGGGGAAGTCCCTGCGCCCGCCGAAGCCCCTTGGCGAAGGCGGGCTGCAGGGGATGGGGGTTTAGTT
>JANOFD010000769.1:0-2722 GCA_031413455.1 Rhodobiaceae bacterium | reverse complement strand
CCTGTCTCGTCAACCCGAATCGTTGAATCTCTGCAGCCGTGGACCCTCGTATCGGCGAGCCGAAAAGTGGTCGCGTTTCCCTTGATCGCAAGCCTTTAGTCTAAAACGGGCATCGAGGCGTTGTTATGCCCGGGGGCAGTTTGGTCTGAGAGTCGCCACACGCTGTTTCCAGCTGCGTTTTGGTCAAGCCCAGGACCTTGGACAGATCGGCACCCTGCAATTGAGCGCCAATCATGTACGCATCCTTGAAATTGGCACCGTCAAGTTTTGCGCCAGAAAACCACGCCCAATTTAGCCATGCCCGCGAAAAATCTGCGCCCCGCAGGTCCGCCCCTTCCATGCGCGCACCGGAAAGATTTGCGTAGTGAAAAGTGGCGCGCCGGAGATCGGCACCGGTCAAGTTAGCGCCAGCCAGGTTTGCGCCATCAAGTTTGGCATCCGACAAATTTGCTTCGATCAGAACAGCAAGCTGGAAAAATCCGTTCTCGAGGTCTGCGCCCGAAAGGTCGCAGCGAATGCACCCGCCAATTTTCGACGTATCTTTTGCCCGCGCAAGATCTTTGCGGTTGGCGGCGCTTGCCACGGACACAGCCAACATGGCCGCAAACACTGCTAAAACAAGAAATACGCGAAACTGAGCCATTGATCTTCCGAGGGTAACGAGTTTGTTGACGGGTTAAAGTTTAGTGACTAGCGGCCCGCAGCGTCTAGTGCCCATAGGAGACAATTGACCCTGCTTTCTATTTGCGGCTGGCCAATTCGTCGAGCTGACGGCGCATGGCATCGATCTGAGCCTTCAGCCCATCAATTTCCTCGGCAGGCGTGAAGCCCGCGGCTGGTTCCGTGCCGTTAGGTGCCGGGGCTTGCTCATCCCGGTCGGTATTGCGGGCGTTCATGAGGGCGTTGAATGGGCTGAACATTCTGATGGTACGTTCAAACATAGCCATGTTCTGACGCGCAATGCCTTCAAAGTCTTTCAGCATATTTTTTCCGCCAAACGAGGTGGAAAGCTGCTCGCGAATGCGCTCATGATTTTTTGAGAATGAATCCATGCTCAGGTTCAGATAGCCTGGAACCAGCGCTTGCATGCTGTCGCCATAAAAGCGAATGAGCTGGCGCAGAAAATGTATCGGCAGCAATTGTTGGCCGCCTTTGCCCTCTTCTTCGAAAATAATCTGGGTCAGCACGGAGCGCGTAATGTCATCGCCGGTCTTGGCATCATGGACATTGAATTCTTGTCCGCGTTTGACCATTTCAGCCAAATGATCAAGCGTGACGTAACTTGAGGTCGCGGTGTTGTAGAGGCGACGATTTGCATATTTCTTGATCGTGATCGATTCGGCGGTCGGCGTCGTCATACCCTTAATACCCTTGTGTCCCAGTGACGGCCTTGGCTCAGACAGCAAAAGCGGCATTGCTGCGCTGCATGATAGGCGAAATCATCGGCGTTTTCTACCGCAGATGCGTTAAGCCCTGGCTGATTCCGGAGGTTTACGCGTCAAATTTGTGCGAAAAATGGCAGTAGCGCTTGGCCACCGTGGGCTCAACGTGCCATTGTCAACATTAACTTAGTTGAAGGCTGGCCCATTTTTTCAGGAGAGAACGCATGACGGATGTCGCAATTGTTGCAGCTGCGCGCACCGCGGTTGGGAGTTTTAATGGCGCTTTTGCCGCCGTACCCGCTCACGATTTAGGCAAGGCTGCCATCAAAGAGGTGCTGAAGCGTGCAAATGTTGATCCTAAGGATGTCAGCGAAGTCATCCTTGGACAAATTTTGAGTGCAGCCCAGGGACAGAATCCGGCGCGACAAGCATCGATCAATGCGGGCATTCCGGTTGAAGTGCCGGCTTGGGGCGTCAATCAGCTTTGCGGGTCGGGTTTGCGGGCGGCCGCGTTGGGTTTTCAGGCGATCATCAATGGAGATTCTTCCATTGTCGTTGCCGGTGGTCAGGAGTCCATGTCCATGGCGCCTCACGCGGCCTATCTGCGGGCGGGGCAAAAGATGGGTGGCCTGGAATTTATCGATACGATGATCAAGGACGGGCTTTGGGACGCGTTCAACGGGTACCACATGGGAAATACGGCGGAGAACGTTGCGCGGGAGTGGCAGATCACGCGTGAACAGCAAGATCGTTTCGCGGTCGCATCCCAAAACAAAGCCGAAGCCGCTCGAAAGTCGGGACGATTTAAAGACGAGATTGCCGCCGTGACCATCAAAGAGAAAAAAGGCGAGAGGGTTGTCGATACGGACGAGTACATTCGCGACGGTGTCACTTACGACAGTCTCAAGGACTTGCGCGCCGCTTTTATCAAGGAAGGCGGAACTGTGACGGCTGCAAATGCCAGCGGAATCAATGATGGTGCGGCGGCAATTGTTTTGATGAGCGCCAAGGAAGCTGACAAGCGTGGGCTCAAGCCCCTGGCTTTTATTAAGTCATGGGCGCAGGCGGGAGTAGACCCAAAGATCATGGGAACTGGGCCAATTCCTTCATCGCGGGCCGCGCTGAAGAAGGCCGGTTGGACCGTCAATGATCTGGACCTGATTGAAGCCAACGAGGCATTCGCGGCGCAAGCCTGCGCTGTCAACAAGGACATGGGTTGGGATCCCAATAAGGTGAATGTCAATGGCGGTGCCATTGCGATCGGCCATCCCATCGGCGCTTCTGGCGGGCGAGTCCTCGTGACGTTGCTCTACGAGATGCAAAAAAGGGACGCGAAGAAG
>JANOFD010000768.1:0-1750 GCA_031413455.1 Rhodobiaceae bacterium | reverse complement strand
CAGCCATGAAGAAGGGGACCATGCTGGCCGGGATCTTGGCGCCTTATGCAGACAAAGCGCTCGTCGCTCAATACGCGTCAGCCGGCGTCAACGCGTTTGCCATGGAATTCATGCCGCGCATCACGCGCGCCCAAACGATGGACGTCCTCTCGTCGCAATCCAATCTCGCAGGCTACAAAGCGGTAATCGACGCAGCCTCCATTTATGGCCGGGCTTTTCCCATGATGATGACGGCGGCCGGGACAATCGCTGCCGCGCGTGTCTTGGTCATGGGCGTCGGTGTCGCCGGATTGCAGGCGATCGCCACTGCAAAACGTCTGGGCGCCATTGTCTCGGCAACGGATGTGCGTTTGGCCACCAAAGAGCAGGTGCAGTCCTTGGGCGGAACATTCGTGGCTGTAGAAGACGAAGAAACCAAACAGGCCGAAACAGCGGGCGGCTATGCCAAGGAAATGAGTGACGCCTACAAAATGAAACAAGCAGCCCTCATCGCCGAAACAATCAAGAAGCAAGACATCGTGATTACAACGGCCCTGATCCCGGGCCGCCCTGCGCCTGTGCTGGTCACAGAAGAAATGGTGCGCACCATGAAACCGGGGTCCATCATCATCGACCTTGCCGCCGAACAGGGCGGCAATTGCCCGCTCACGAAGCCGGGTGAAACGATTGAAGTCAACGGCGTCAAGATCGTTGGCGCGGTCAATTTGGCAGGCCGACTTGCCGCAGATGCCTCCGCACTCTACTCGCGCAACCTGCTCAACTTCTTGTCGCCGTTGATTGATAAGACAACAAAAGCGCTAAAGATCGACTGGGCAGACGAGATTATCAAAGGCACCTGCCTGACCCGGGATGGCGAAGTCATCCATCTAGCAGTCAAGGTCTGACGGAGACACAAAATGGAAATGACCGACCCCTTCATCTTCAGGCTTTCGATCTTTGTGCTCGCGATTTTCGTTGGCTACTACGTCGTATGGAGCGTAACGCCCGCGCTGCACACACCGCTAATGTCGGTGACGAACGCGATTTCGTCAGTGATCATTGTCGGCGCTCTGCTTGCCGTTGGAGTCGATCTCATTTCGGCGGGCGAGGGTGGCTGGATTGCCAAATCTTTCGGCGTCGCCGCTGTGGTGCTTGCCAGTGTCAACATCTTTGGTGGTTTCCTTGTTACCCAGCGCATGCTTGCGATGTACCGCAAGAAAGAGAAAAAGTGAGGCAGCGAGTGGCCGTTGACGGTGGAATTTCACTATCGGACACGATAGCGGCCGGCCTTGCGGTCGTCGCGGCCGGCGAGATGTTTGCCGCGCGCTACTTCGCAAGCCTCGAAACTGCCCAGGCTCGCCTGATCTCATCACTGCTGCTGTGGGAAGGCTTTGCCATGTTTGCCTGCGCCGGGATCCTCCATTTCCGTCAGGAATTTGGCGTCTCGACGATTGTTGCACTTATCGCCATCTGGATGGCCGGCGCCGGGATCGGATTGCTCCGCGCGGGCTTCTTTGACGCGCCTCCCAAATGAAATTCACTCGAGTTCAAACATGAACCCCAACCTCGCCGCCGTGCTTTATCTGGTTTCCGGAGTGCTGTTTATTATTGCTCTGCGCGGCTTGTCGAACCCGGAGTCCGCGCGCCAGGGCAACAGGGCAGGCATGTTGGGAATGATTATCGCCGTCGCCACCACGCTTGCGGTTGCAAGCCCGTCCGACGTCATGACTTGGAGTCTTATCATCGGCGGCATGGCTTTGGGCGGATCGAT
>JANOFD010000767.1:0-3496 GCA_031413455.1 Rhodobiaceae bacterium | reverse complement strand
TTTTTCCACTCGGCAGCGCGATTTTTCCGTCAAGTGTGGTCGCCAGTTTGAGCGTCACCAGCGGGCGCCCAACTTGAAGCCGCGAAAAGAATCCGGCGTTAAGCGCTCTCGCCTGGGCCTGCAGAGCGCCGATGCGAACTTCGAGTCCGGCCGCCACCAGCATCGCGTGACCTTTGCCCGCAACACGCGGATCAGGGTCTTCCACCGCACTGACCACGCGCGACACCCCGGCATCGATCAGGGCTTGCGCGCAGGGCCCCGTTTGACCGTGATGGGCGCAAGGCTCAAGTGAAACATAGGCCGTGGAGCCCAGAGCCTGCCCACCCGCGCGCGCCAGTGCTTGCGTCTCTCCATGCGGGCGGCCGCCATCTTGCGTCCCGCCGCGGCCAACGATCTGGCCAGCCCCGTCCACGATCACACAACCAACTGCAGGATTGGGCCACACCCGGCCCAAGCCGCGTTGCGCCAGGCGCAACGCCAGCGCCATGAAACGGTCGTCTTGTGCAGGCGAAGAACGCGTGGCCTAACCGCCTTTGTTTTCTGGTTCGTGCAATTGACCCAGGATGTGCTCGAAATCCTTGGCTTCCCGGAAATTCTTGTAAACCGACGCAAAGCGCACATAGGCCACCGCATCCAGATTGCCCAACCCCTGCATCACCAGTTCGCCGATCGTCGACGACGGAATTTCCGTCTCACCCGAACTTTCAAGCCGACGCACGATACCGTTGACCATGCGTTCAATGCGATCAGGCTCGACCGGACGCTTGCGAATAGCGTGTTGAATGGACCGCATAAGCTTGTCGCGATCAAACGGCGTCCGCCGCCCGCTCTTCTTGATGACAACCAGATCACGCAATTGCACGCGCTCGAACGTCGTGAAGCGTGCGCCGCACGCCGGACAAACCCGCCGCCTTCGAATTGCGGAATTGTCGTCAGTAGGACGGCTGTCCTTAACTTGACTGTCATCGTGCTGGCAAAACGGGCATCTCATCGCATTCAGGCCCTTCGCTTATCCTACCCGGTCTAGTATCCGGCACCATACCTACCCACGACGCAACACAAGCATTTGCGAGACCTTCGATCAATCCCGCTAGTGCTATTAGCGTCAATTCGTTTCCCAATTGGTTAACAAGCGCGGCCAAGGCAACACGCTTTCGCGCCAAAAACCGCGCCGGAGAGGCGACGGCCGGAGGAACACAGTCCTATCCGGCAAGATTTTTTTTGATCACATAGTCCAACTTGGAGCGTGCCAGCCGCTCAATATCGACGCGCATCGCCGAGGACGGCGAGATAAAACTGACTTCTGTCCCCGTATCCTCATCGATCGCCGTGACCTTCTGGGACGAGCCAATCCGCGTTAACTCAAGGATGATACGCCGCTCATACTCCGTCACCTCAGGCCGCTCGCTTGATTTTGAGCCGCGACCAGGCATCGTCGAGCGCCACGATCAGCGCTTTCATTTTGTCGTCGCTATGGAACGGCGAAGGCGTTAGTCGCAGCCGCTCCGTACCGCGCGGCACGGTTGGATAGTTGATCGGCTGCACATAGATCGCATGCTCGCTCAGCAAATAATCGCACACCTCTTTGCAACCGACCGGGTCGCCCACCAGTATCGGCACAATATGACTGGTCGAAGGCATCACCGGCAAACCCGCCTCGCGCAACAAAGCCTTCAGCGCCGCCGCACGCTCCTGATGGAGCGTACGTTCGCTCTCACTCCCCTTGAGATGGCGCACGCTCGCCAGCGCGCCCGCGGCCAGCACGGGCGGAATGGAGGTCGTGAAGATAAACCCGGGAGCGAACGAGCGCACAACATCGATGAAGCACGACGAAGCTGCGATATAGCCGCCCATCACACCGAATGCCTTCGCCAGCGTGCCGTTGATCACATCGACGTTCGCCATCACGCCGTCGCGTTCGGCGACGCCCGCACCGCGCGGCCCGTAGAGTCCCACTGCATGCACTTCGTCGAGATAGGTCATTGCGCCATATCGCCTGGCAAGCGCGCAGATCGCCCCGATCGGCGCCATGTCGCCATCCATCGAATAGACCGACTCAAACGCGATCACTTTGGCGGCCAGAGGATCAGCGGCCGCCAGCAGTTCTTCCAGATGCGCCAGATCGTTGTGCCGCCAAACCTGGCGCTTCGCCTTGCTGTGACGCATCCCCTCGATCATGGAGGCGTGGTTCAGAGCATCGGAAAAAAAGATACATCCCGGCAGAATATTACCCAACGTCGCCAGCGCCGCGTCATTGGCAATATAGCCGGAGGTAAACAACAGTGCTGCTTCCTTGGCGTGCAGATCGGCAAGCTCACGCTCAAGCTCGACGTGATAGTGTGTGGTACCTGATATATTGCGCGTGCCGCCAGAGCCCGCCCCCGCCTCATCGATGGCGGCATGCATGGCCTCCAGCACGACGGCGCTCTGCCCCATGCCCAGATAGTCGTTGGAGCACCAAACCGTGATCGGCCGCTGGCCTTGTGTGGTGTGGTGCACAGCCTCTGGAAACGCGCCGCGCCGGCGCACAATATCGGCAAACACCCGATAGCGCCCTTCGCGCTTGACCAAACCAAGCGCTTGATTGAACTGGCTTTCGTAATCCATCCCAGAGGCCCGAAGTGTCACGCGGTCATCGACCGCACCAAACCGGTAGTAAAGCGCCCCGCGCCTCAGGATGCCAGTGCGTTTTGTCGCAGTAATTGCGATCGGGTAGGGCACTCGAGGCGAACAGGACACAGGACGGTGTATTGGAACAGTATTCACGGCGTCTCATTTTGTGAACCGGTGCCAAATTCGTTTACCCAAAAAACTCCGCCGCTCGTCTGCCGCTTGTCGCAGCCTTACCGCGCCATTTCCACCCAAATTCATTCTATTTACGCTTCGCCGACCCGTAACACCGTCACATTGACTGAGTTCTGCGGTTTTCTCCGTCACAAAGTCCGAAACCTGTGTACGCACAAACTCCCCTCCAGCCGCAAAACCCCTTGAAACAACTCAAAGGCATGGCTGACTATGAGCGCCGGTTTGCAAGCGCTTGTCATATCGCCGCCCATCCACACATGATGGTGAGCGACTTTGAGGTTCAACACGGCCTGCAATTCTCCGTAGATACAGTATCAGGGCTCAAAGCCAAATTTCCCAGAGCGCGCTTTGTTTGGCTTTTGGGTGCCGACAGTTGGATGTCGCTTGATCGTTGGAAGAATTGGCGGGCGCTGGTACAGTCGATTCCAATTGCGATTGTCGCACGGCCAGGCGCTGCTCTAGCCGCGACGCGCGCGCGCGCAGCGCAGGTGTTTTCGGACGCGAGAGCGTCTCCCGGCATGGCATCGATGCTTGCTAATCTTGCGCCGCCTTCTTGGGTGTTCTTGGCGGCGGAACTTGACAAGCGTTCCGCCTCCGGGGTGAGACAAATGGGCCTCTGGCCATGAAAACCTCCGCGGACAGGCTGGGCGAATGCTATATCTGCGGTTAATCTCAAACCCGCGAAACTGCA
>JANOFD010000766.1:0-1237 GCA_031413455.1 Rhodobiaceae bacterium | reverse complement strand
CCGGCAATTGCGGATCACGAAATATCCGCCCTTCAAGATAGTCCATCACATAAAACGAAGTTCCAATGATGCTCTCATCTTCGCACAAAACATGCATGCGCGGCACTGGCACGTCAGTCTCGGCAAGTGCCTTCATGATCCGGAATTCGCGATCAACCTGATGCGCGCTTTTGAGCAACTTCCCAGGCGGCTTCTTGCGCAGGACAAACCGTGAGTGGCCCGCCGTAAGCAAAAACGTAGGATTCGATTGCCCTCCGCCAAACTGCTGAACTGAAAAGGCACCCTCAAACGAGTCTATTGTCGAACGCAAATATTGTTCAAGCGCCGCTTCGTCAAAGCGATGTGATTGGCGAACTGGTCCCGCGTCGAAGCTCAATCCTTGGCTCCCGCGCGCTTGGCATAGCTCCAACCGAGTTCCGCCAGCGGCCGCACCGCCGATGCGGTCGATGTCGCATGCGAACTGGCTGCCGTGCCGTCCCGCACGCGCCCCATGATGCCTTGCAGAATGCCCGCGATGCGGAAGAAATTATAGGCGAAATAGAAGTCGAGATTTTCGATTCCCGCCCGTCCGGCGCGGTTGCAATACATCGCGACATATTCCTCTTCGCTGGGAATCCCGAGCGCTTTCAGATCGGCGCCCGAAAGGCTTCCCGTACCGCCGCCGGTGCCGCCCGCAGGCATGCGCCACTGCATAATGTGATAGGTGAAATCGGCGAGCGGATCGCCGATCGTCGAAATCTCCCAGTCGAGCACGGCCAGCACGCGCGGTTCCGTCGGGTGCAGGACCATGTTGTCGAGCCGGTAGTCGCCGTGCACGATGGCGCTGCGCTCACCCGGCGGAATGTTGTGCGGCAACCATTCCATCAGCTTGTTCATCGCCGGAATGGATTCCGTTTCCGACGCGACATACTGCTTGCCCCAACGCGAAATCTGCCGCGAGAAATAGCTCCCCGGCCGCCCGAAATCCTCAAGGCCAAGTTTCACGAAATCCGACTGATGCAGCTTCGCCAGCGTCTCGTTCATCGCATCGTAAATCGCAAAGCGCTGCTTGGGCTCAAGATCCGGCAATTGCGGCTCCCAGCCCAAGACCCGTCCTTCTAAAAGATCGCTGGCGGCGCCGAACCAACGGAGGTCGGCCCCGCCGGTGCACTGCGCTTGCCAGTTGCATTGCCATTGCGCGGAATCGATAGCGATATCGCCGCGCCAACCAGCGCGCCCGATCACGTTTTGAATTTGC
>JANOFD010000765.1:0-1898 GCA_031413455.1 Rhodobiaceae bacterium | reverse complement strand
CTCGATGCCGGAGAGCGCATCATAGTCTGACTTCAGCGCTTGCAGTGGCGTGTGCGGCGCGTTGTAGGCAAGGTAGAGGAAGAACTGGCGGTTCTTGTTTGCATCGATCGCCTTCACGGCCTCGTCGGAGAAATAATCCGTCATGTACTTCGAAGGCGCAAAGCGGCCCGGTCTACTGTTGTTGACGACCGCAAACGGCGCGTTCGCCCACAGGAACTTGTCGATCGGGTCGAAGTCCTGGCGCGCCTCGACGACATTCGGATCGCTTGAGGGCAAAAACCTCTCAGCGCCGGCGAGGAAGCCCAGATACTCGTCGAAGCCGCGTGCCTCGGGGCGCGTCGCCGCCGTCTCGCCCAGATGCCACTTGCCGATCATCAGCGTGCGATAGCCCTGCGTCTTCAAGAGTTGCGGCAGCATCGTCTCGCCGGGTGGAACCATCATCGCTGTGACATCAGGCGTGTCTTTCTCGCGCTCCGGGTGATAAATCGGCGGATGTACGGGGTTGGTTTCCATGTGGCCGACTAGCTTGGCGAATTGCAACGGCACCGCAGTGAATTCGAAGCCGAAGCGCGTGGCGTAGCGGCCGGTCATCATCGCGGCGCGCGAGGGAGAGCATGTGGCGTTGCCGGAATAGGACTGCGCCAGGTTCGCGCCGTCCGTGGCGATCGAGTTTATGTTGGGCGTAGGCACCACGCCGTTCGCAACGCCGCCACCATTTAGCGTAATGTCATTGTAGCCGAGGTCATCGGCGACGATGAGGATGATGATATTGGGCGGGCGTTCAGCCGTTACGGGCGCGTCGGGGCCTTTCTCCCAAACTACTTCGCGGTTGGGCTGAATGGGGTCGCGGATCGATTGCAAGATGCCGGGGAGATAGTACCAATAATTCTGGAAGGCGGCGTATCCGCCGATCCCCAGAACCGCGACGGTTGCTGCAATTCCAATTCCCCAGCGGCGGCGTGTCATTGTGTTTCCTTCATTGGTTCAGCGCCAAGTCGATAGCACTGTGTTTAGTTTTAGCCGCCTACGCAAGTTTGCCCTGTTTGGTCAGGAAGAACGGCAGCGCTGACGGCTCAACATTGACTTTGCTCAAGTCGCCACCGGCCCATGCCATGACTTTCGGGTTCATCACGCGAAACCACAACGGCGGGATTGCGGCCAGCAGGAACATGCCGGGGTAGCCGCTCGGCAGTCGTGGCAGATCGGCGAAATCACGCAGCGCTTGGTACGGCCGCTGCGGATTGGCGTGGTGATCGGAATGACGCTGAAGGTGAAACGTCACCAGATTTGAGAATGTGTGGTTCGTATTCCACGAGTGCCGCGGCTCGACCGGTTCATAGCGGCCATTTGCACGCTTCTGGCGCAGCAGGCCGTAGTGCTCGACATAGTTGGCCTGTGTAAGCCCATACCAGCCCAGGAAGTGGTGTCCGATGATGAACGGTAAAAGCGCCCACCCGAAAATGGCGACCAGCACGGCGGCAACCGAAAGCGTAAGCGCGTAGCCTTGCAGAATTTCGTTTTCGACCGACCAGACCGCCTTGCCACGCTTCGACAGGCGCAACGTCTCCTGCTCCCATCCACGAAGAAACGCACCCGGCAGTTCACGCATGGCGAAGCTGTAGATGGATTGACCCATGCGCGAGCTCGCGGGATCTTCCGGTGTTGAAACCCAGACATGGTGGCCCCGATTGTGTTCGATGGCGAAGTGGGCATAACCGACGACGGCGTTGGAGAGTTTTGCGGCAAATCGGTCGATGGGGCTGTGCTTGTGGCCCAGTTCGTGTCCTGTCGTCATGCAACCGCTGCTGATCGTACCCACGCCCAGAACGAGTGCCGCGACCGACCACCAAGGCAGATCCTGCGTTCCCACAAGGAACGCAGTGGCCAGAAAGCCAATC
>JANOFD010000764.1:0-1622 GCA_031413455.1 Rhodobiaceae bacterium | reverse complement strand
CGTTCACCGGCAGCATCGTGGTCAGGCGCGTCAACATCTCCTTGGCGGCCTTGTTGGTGAAGGTCACCGCCAGCAGGCCGCCGGGCGAGACCTGCCCGGTGGCATCCAATCGGCGGAGGAGATGTACACTTTCGCGCTCGCATGAGGCAAGCCATTGCCGTTGCCAAAGCAGACGACACGGGCGTGCTCCAGGAAGCGGCCAACAATGCTTTTGACCCGGATGTTGTCGGACAGACCCGGAATGCCGGGGCGCAGGCAGCAGATGCCGCGGACCACGAGTTCGATTTTCACTCCGGCCTGGCTGGCGCGGTAGAGCTCATCAATGATGGCAGGATCGACGAGGGCATTGAGCTTGGCCCAGATCTGGGCGGGCCGACCTTGCCTGGCGTGAGCAATTTCCTGGCCGATGTGTTCGATCAAGGTCTGGCGGAGATTGACGGGCGACACGGCCAGCTTCTCCAAATGCGAGGGCTCGGCATAGCCGGTGATGAGATTGAAAACTTTGCCCGCATCGCGGCCCATGGCTGCATCTGCGGTGAACAGCGAGAGGTCGGTGTAAATTTTGGCTGTCGTGGCGTGGTAGTTACCTGTGCCGAAATGCGTGGAAATGCGCAAGCCGCCCTGTTCGCGCCGGATGACCAGCGAGAGCTTGGCGTGGGTTTTCAGTTCGATGAAGCCATAGACGACCTGGACACCGGCGCGTTGCATGTCGTGCGCCCATTTGATGTTGGCGGCTTCGTCGAACCGGGCCTTGAGTTCGACAACGGCGGTGACCGACTTGCCGGACTCTGCGGCCTCGATCAGCGCCCGCACTACCGGCGAGTCGTTGCCGGTGCGGTAGAGCGTTTGCTTGATTGCCACGACATCGGGGTCGGCTGCCGCCTGGCGCAGATATTGAACGACGACGTCGAAGGACTCGAAGGGGTGATGGACGATGAGGTCCTTGGCCCGAATGGCAGCAAAGCAGTCGCCATTGAGTTCGCGAATGCGATCGGGAAAGCGCGCGTTATAAGGCTTGAAGCTGAGCTCGGGATGTTCGCGGTTGATCAGCTGAGAGATGTCGGCCAACCCCAGGAGACCATCGACGACCACCGGTTCACGGCCGCTGAGTTCGATTTGCTCGACGATCAGGCGGCGCAGCTCTTCGGGCATCGAGGCTTCGAATTTCAAACGGATAACACTGCCGCGGCGGCGGCGCTTGAGAGCGCCTTCGAACCAGCGCACCAGGTCTTCGGCTTCTTCAGCGACTTCGATATCACTGTCGCGGAGCACCCTGAAGCAGCCGCGGCTCACGACCTCGTATCCGGGAAACAGCTTGTCGAGGAATTCGCCGATGACCTTTTCCAGCGTCATGTAGCGGCTCGAGGGCGTGGTGCCTGTATTTGGCAGACGGATGAATCTGGCGATTTGCCCGGGGATGGGGATCAGCGCGTCCATCTCGCGCCCGTCTGTTTTGCGCGTCAGTTGAAGGGCGAGAGCGAGGCCCAAATTGGGAATGAAGGGAAAGGGGTGGGCTGGATCAATCGCGAGCGGCGTCAAGACCGGATAGACCTCGCTCATGAAGCGGGCTTCCAGCCATTGGCGGTCGGCTGATTGCAGATCCTTGGCCTCGATGACCGAGA
>JANOFD010000763.1:0-3785 GCA_031413455.1 Rhodobiaceae bacterium | reverse complement strand
GCGGCGGCGCAGCCGGAAAATTAACCGTACTGCACGATCGAACCCAATGTTGGTTAAGAGGCTGTTCCGGACACTCGGCTCGATATTTTGGCGCTGATCGGAAAGTCGGCGCAAATCATACCGACACGGCTGACGTTTGTCGATATCGCAGGACTGGTGCGCGGGGCTTCGAAGGGCGAGGGGTTGGGCAATCAGTTTCTGTCGCATATCCGTGAAGTTGATGCGGTGGCTTATGTGCTGCGCTGTTTCGACGACGGCGATGTCACCCATGTTGAAAACCGCATTGATCCCTTTGCGGACGCCGAAACAGTTGAAACCGAATTGATGCTGGCCGACCTTGACAGCCTTGAGCGGCGCGTGGGACCGGCGGAGAAGAAAGCAAAGCAAGGCGACAAGGAGGCCAAGGTTCAAGCTGACGTTATGAATGCGGCGCTGGTGAACTTGCGTGCGGGCAATCCGGCGCGGCTGACGAAACTCAGCGACGAGCAACGGCCGGTGTTTGCACAGCTTGGGCTCTTGACGGCAAAACCCGTTGTCTACGTGGCCAACGTCGATGAGGGATCAGCGGCCACCGGCAACGCGTATTCCAAACGCGTGGAGGAGCGCGCCAACGCCGAGGGCGCCGCGTTTGTCGTGATCTCGGCAAAGATCGAGTCCGAGATTGCGCAATTGGCGGCGGCAGAGCGCGATGATTTTCTTTCAACGCTGGGACTTGAAGAGCCAGGATTGAACCGCTTGATCCGGGCCGGATATTCGCTGCTGCATTTGATCACGTTCTTTACAATTGGTCCGAAGGAAGCGCGGGCATGGACGGTGCATAAGGGCGAACGCGGGCCGCAGGCGGCGGGCGTGATCCACACTGATTTCGAGAAAGGCTACATCCGGGCCGAGACGATTGCCTATGCGGACTACGTGGCCAACAACGGCGAGGCTGGTGCCAAAGACGCCGGTAAGTTCAGGCTCGAGGGCAAAGACTACATTGTGCAGGACGGTGACGTGATGCATTTCCGGTTCAATACATGACGGTATTTACCTTGGCCGAAGTCACGATTTGATTATTGGCGGAGCTCAGGTTCATACTGAAAGGCTGGGGAGCCTTGGCCTATGACTGTTCTGCCATCTTGCGCGAATTGTGGTACCGCGTTGAACGGACCTTATTGTTCGAACTGCGGACAAAAGGCGTCTGATCTGCAGCGGCCGATCTGGTGGATTCTGGGCGAGTTCCTTGACGCCGTCTTCAGCTATGACTCGCGTACGTTCCGGACGTTGTGGCTATTGTTTGCCGAGCCCGGAGAATTCACGCGGCGCTATATTGTGGGGCAGCGGGCTTCGATGCTGCCGCCGTTCCGGCTTTTCGTTATTGCGACCGTCGTATTTTTTGTCACCTTACAAGTGACGGGGCTCGCCATTGTTGCGTTCAAGACGGAAACGATTTTGCTGAATGAGCTGCCGCCAGATGCGGCCAAGGTGATCAAGGAGAATTCCGCGGCGTTGACGGTCGAAGACGGTAACAAACGAACTCGCGTTACCATGGAACTCTTTGTTCCAGCCGAAGACCTGGAACGGATTCCTATTACCGAACAAGAAAAGAGCGGGATGGCCGAAGCCGAAAAGGCGATCAAGATTGATGTTGATGGCGCGACAGACGATGAGAAAGACTGGCTGCGCTGGATCGAAGTCAAGCTTGCGCGTGTCAATCAAGGCTATGCGCGCGCGCGTGCCGATCCGATCTTGCTGAACGGGCCGCTGAACGTCTGGCTGCCGCGCCTGATGCTGGTTCTGGTGCCGGTGTTTGCCCTGCTTCTGGCTGTGATGCATTGGTGGCCACGCGTTTATCTGACCGAGCATCTGGTTTTTTCGGTTCATGTTCACACCGTTATATTTATTGCGCTGGCGCTGACGGCGCTGATGGTGGCGATCATCGGTGATTCCGAATTCATGTGGGCGATCTGGCTTATACTGGCCGTCTATTTGTGGATGGCGATGTACCGGGTTTACGCGCGCAGCTGGTGGCTGACGTCGATCAAATTTCTGGGTCTGATGATGATCTACTCGTTCGTGCTGGTTGTGGGGCTGAGCACGATATTTGTGATTGCGCTTTCGGAAGTCTAGCTGGCGGTTTCGCGGCGCTTGGGCGTGACTTGAATGTCACAGATGCCGGTCTGGCGCATTTGAGGACTGCTATTGCAGCCTGATTGTTTGCTAGTGTCGTTCGGGGGAGCAGCGACAGTGGCGGGTGTTTGGCTGATATTTGCGGCAAGTTTGGCGGCGGCGGTGCCGCTGCCTGATGCTGTGCAAACTGCGCAGGCCGATGCGCGGCTGGAGCAGGCAGCGCTGGCGATCGATGACGGAAAATTTGCCAGCGCCTTGTTGCTGGCCGGCAGCGCGCAAAAAGGCAAGCAATTGTCGCCCTCGGATGAGGACTGGGCCGCTTACCTGACCGCGCGGGCGCAGGCAGCGCTGGGTGATACCTCGCTTGCTGAACGCACCATGCGCGAACGTCAGCGGGCACATCCGAATTCCTACACCTGGGCGTCGCTCGTTTCGATCCTGATGATTTGCGAGCGGCACGAGCAAGCCGCTGAAGCTATACTGAGCCTTGTGGAATCCGATTTTGTCCTGGCCAATCGCCTGAGGCCGGGCGTGATTGAAAACATTGTGGCGGCGCTTGAAGAGAGCAAATCGCCGGTGCGCGACCGTCTGGTCGCCCGCCTTGTCGAATGGCGATATAGTGGCCCCGCATCGCAACACGTGCCGGATGGTTTGCGGTTGCGTTTTATCAATTTGCTGTTGCGCCAAAACCGTATCGAGGATGCGGCGCGTCAGACGCAATCGCTGGAGGCGCCCGGTATCCTCAGCATTTTGCTGACTGACAAATCATTTTCGCCTTTGTGGGAACAACAAGCGGTGCGCGCGCTTTTGGTGCCTGGCGCTTTGGTTGCCCGCGTCGAACGGGGCGTGCAGGCGCGGCTTGAGCAAAAGTCGCTGACGTCTGCGGATTGGCTGGAATTGATGCGGGCGCTGCGCGTGGTGGGCCGGGCTGACGAGGCCGTGCGGCTGGGGCTGCACGCGGTTGAACAGGCGCGCAACGAAAAGCGGGCTGCAGGCCCGGCGCTGCGGCTTGAAATTGCCTATGCCTATGCCGATCAGGGTGAGTCCTGGGCGGCGCGGCGTACAGCGCGTGAGCTGCTGAAAGAGGAGGCATCACTGCCAGTGCCGCTGCGTGTTGCGATCGCACAAGTGCTTGAGATGACGGGCGACGACGAGGGTGCCTTGCAGTTGCTCGGCACACTTGATGGCGCCGCCAAATTGGCGCCAGCGTTGGCGACAACGGTGTGTGGTGCACATGATCTTGGCTGGGTGGCCCGCCGCGACGCCGCTTTGACCTTGCTTGAGAGCATGGAAGGCGCGCCGCCTGCGGCGTTGCTGGATGCCTATGTGTGCAGCGGAGAGGCAACGAAAGCCGAGCAAACGCTGGTGTCAATGTTTGAACGCCCGGCCTTGCGCACGTCTGCCATCCTGACGGCACAGCTTTATGCCGATCCGTCGAAGCCGGGGACAGATCAAAGCGATTTGCGCTATCGCATGCGGGCGCTGGTCGCCAGCACCGCAGTGCAAGATGCCATCAAGGCCTATGCGCGCACGCTGGGACTGCCGTTTACCAGCGCGAATTCCAGATAGAATGCGCGACTACCTTCCGTAGAACCGGTCGACGGCGACGGGGCCTGAACCAAAGCCTGCGAAGGCCAGAAGTCCACCCATCGTGGCCATGTTCTTGAGGAACA
>JANOFD010000762.1:0-9313 GCA_031413455.1 Rhodobiaceae bacterium | reverse complement strand
TTCGACCGGTCCTTGTCCATCTATCGCCCCCCGTTGTGCCGCCAGACGCAATCATCCAAGTGCCGGGCAGCGCAAGGTGAGGTTCAGATGACGCTTACCGTGCTTTTCACGGGTAAGCGTCATCCGATCACCGTTATGCGGCGAAGTTGACGCCGTGGATAGATTGGACTTCGCAGCGGTGGGCCTTGGCCCATGCCCATGGCGTGAGTTCAGCCAGGCGTTGATTTGAATGGCCGCGGGCGAGCGCGTCGAGGATGCCGGCGAGATAAGCGTGGGGGTTGAGGCCGTTCAGTTTGGCTGATTGCGCCAGTGTGTAAATGATCGCCGCGCGCCGCCCACCTTCATCCGATCCGAGGAAGAGAAAATTCTTTCGCGACACTGCGATGGTGCGCAGCGCCCGTTCGGCAGGGTTATTGTCGATGGCGAGACGTCCGTCGCTGGCATATCGCGACAGCGCATCCCAGCGTCCGAGGGCATAGCCAAGTGCTTTTGCGGCGTCGGACTTCGACGAGATGCGTTCGATCTTTTCACGCATCCATGTTTCAAAGGCAGACAGGAGCGGTGCGGCTTTCTCTTGGCGGGTGGATAAACGCTGCTCCGCCGGCTTGCCGGTTATCTCTCGCTCGATCGCGTAGAGATCCTGGATGCGTTTGAGCGCTTCGGCGGCGATCGGCGACTGCGTCTTTTCGAACGCCTCGAAGAAGTACCGCCGCGCGTGCGCCATGCAGGCGACGTGGATGATCTTCGCGGGCACGCCATTTACCGGCGCTGTGAGCTTGTCATAGCCCGCATAGGCATCCGCCTGCAGAAAGCCTGCAAAGCCTTCGAGATCTTCTTGCGGACGCGCGCCTTTGCGGTCTGGCGAGTATCGATAGAACGCTGCCGGCGGGCGCAGCCCACGCCAAGGCTCTTCATCGACCAGATAGACCCATAATCGGCCGGTGACAGTTTTACC
The DNA here is from genome assembly GCA_031413455.1 of Rhodobiaceae bacterium. Lineage (GTDB taxonomy): Bacteria > Pseudomonadota > Alphaproteobacteria > Micropepsales > Micropepsaceae > SZUA-430. The sequence continues at coordinate 8,358 of JANOFD010000762.1, read as the reverse complement.
TTTGCCGGGTGCCAGAACTTTGACCGGTGTGTCGTCGGTGTGCAGCACCGGCGCGCGCATCACTTCCAACTTGATGAGATCGTAGATTGGCTTCGTCCACCAGGCCACCGCGCCCATCCACTCGGCCATGGCGGCGCGTGAGATCTCGATGCCGAGGCGGCCCAGGATCGCCGACTGACGATAGAGCGGTGCGCCGTCGCAGTATTTCGAGATCGCGATATCGGCGATCAGGCCCGGACCGGCCATGCCCTTGGCGATCACCAGATCTGGCGCCGGCGCCTGGGTGATCTTCTCGCATCCCCGGCACGCGTATTTCGGGCGCACATACCGAATTACTTTGTGTTCGACCGGCACTTTCTCAAGCACTTCAGTAATGTCTTCACCGATCTTGACGCGCGCTCCCGGCACGCAGCAGGTGCACGCAGTCTCCGGCTCCAAGACAACGATTTCGCGCGGCAGATGTGCAGGTAGGGCTTTTCGCACGCCAGGCTTGCGCGGGGCGCGTTGACGTCCGGCAAGCTTGGCCTTGGCGTCTGCGTCAGTTTCACGCTCGGATTGGGTTTCTTCAAGATCCTCAAGCTTGAGCTCGAGTTGCTCGAGCACACGGGTGAGTTTTTCGGACGAGCTGCCGAATTGCCTGCGCCGCATCTGCACGATCAACGCCTGGAGATGTTCGATCTCAACGGTGCCGGCCTCAAGCGCGGTCAGTGCCGCCAGGGCTTGCGCGCGCGCCGCATCAAGCTCGGCGCCTTGCGTCAACAGCGCTTCGTCTTTCACCGCGATCATTGCACGCGCGTCGAGCAGCGCGGCTTTCAGCGCATCGATATCGTGAGGGAGATCGGATGTTTCTTGCACGAACGAGTATCTATCTTCTTCGCCGCGTCAGTGACAGCGTCCCGGCGCGAGTCATTTAGCCGCTTTGAAGTTTGGCGCGATTCATATGCAATGATTCAAGCGGTGCGCTCAGGCATCGGACGGACGCTCCAGCTCGGCATCCGCCAATCGATCCCTTCGATCAACATCGCCAGCTGTGCGCTCGTCAACGTCATGACGCCGTCCTTGGCCTGTGGCCACGTGAAGCGGCCTTTCTCCAATCTCTTTGCATAGAGCACCAGGCCCTGGCCGTCCCAATGGAGGGCTTTCACGATGTCACCGCGTTTGCCCCGGAAAATGTAGAACGCCCCGCCATAGGGATCGGCTTTGAGATCTTGCTCGATCCGTCCCACCAGACCGTCGAACCCTTTTCTCATGTCGGTGACGCCGCAGGCGATGAAGATGCGCACATTTGGCGCCAGCGCAAACATCAGGCGCACAATGCTTTCAGTACCGCGCCAAGGGTGCGCGCATCGACTGCACCATCGATGCGCAGTGTGGTTCCACCGGGCGTGATGATCTCAATCCGGCTCGCCACTTGCGGCGCGCGGTCTTGAGTGGGTGGCGGTTCTGCAACGTGCACCGGCATAAACCCGGCGGGCGCTGCCGCCAGAACCTGCTTGCGCCAAGTGTAAAACAAGCTGCTCGATATTCCATGACGGCGCATGATGTCTGCTGGAACGGCCCCACGCTGCAGGCCCTCTCGCACGATCGACAGCTTCTGCGCAGGCATCCAGGTTCTCTTGCGGATCGGGCGCACTTCAACAACCAGATCACTCTTGTGACCGCTCACATGACGCTCGTATGAGCCCTCATTCGACCGGTCCTTGTCCATCTATCGCCCCCCGTTGTGCCGCCAGACGCAATCATCCAAGTGCCGGGCAGCGCAAGGTGAGGTTCAGATGACGCTTACGATAGACGGGAAGACCGGCGGGAATCAGCTTCTTCGCCTTCAAACGCGCGATTGTTAGAAGCAATGCTTGCGTGCGGCCCACTGCGAAAGCCGGAATGATCACGCTACCACCGCGCGCGATCGTGCGCGAAATAATCTGCGCCAACTGCAAGTCCGGATCGGTTGGCTGGTGCCTCCGGTTGCCGTAGGTTGACTCGACAACCAGAAAGTCTGCGCGCGCAATGGGTTCTGGCGGGCGCATGACTGTGTCCTGCGAACGGCCAAGATCACCGCTGAATGCAATCGTCACACGTCCATCGGAAAGGCACACGGTCGACGCGCCCAAAATATGCCCAGCGCGCCCGAAGCGCACTTTGAGCGGCTCTACGGGTTCAAATTCATGGCCGAATGGAACAGTCACGAAATGCTCAAGCACCGCCTTCGCGTCGCGTTCGGAATACAGCGGCAGCGCGGGCTTGTGCCTGGAATAGCCACGTCGATTGGCACGCTCTGCATCTTCCTCTGCCAGCCGCGCGCTATCTGGAAGCAAAATGCGACAGAGCTCCAACGTCGCTTCGCTGCTGTAAATGCGGCCGCGAAACCCTTTCCTGAACAACAGCGGCAGATAGCCCGAATGGTCGATATGGGCATGCGTCAGTACCACCGCTGAGATCGCGGCAGGGTCAAACGGCGGTTCAGCCCAGTTCCGAAGCCGCAGCGGCTTGAAGCCCTGAAACAGCCCGCAATCCACTAGGATTTGGTGGGTGCCCGAGCGCAAACTATATTTGGAGCCGGTTACAGTTCCCGCCGCCCCAAGAAATTGCAGTTGTATTGCCATAAGCGCACGAACCCTCTTTATCTGGTTCATACTTGCCAGATGTTAATGCGTCATCAAGACGGCAAAGTCGGGGTTGTGATGCAAAATGTGTCGCGTCACGCCGCCAAACACGAATTCGCGAATGCGGCTGTGCCCGTAGCCGCCTAGCACCAACACATCGCAATGCTGCGCCTGGACCGCGAGCGCCAATGCCTCCCCCGTCGGCTTCGATCCCGGATCGACGACGTGCTCGACGACACTGATGCCGCGCAGCGCCAGATACTCACGCAGATCTGCGAGCGCTTCCGATTTCCCTGTCGCGGCCGTGATCTCGAAACTGTGCACGCTTTTGGCGCATGTGAGGAACGGCAGCGCTGCCGTTACTGCATGCGCTGCGGCCGCACTGCCGTCATAAGCGATGGCGATGCGCTGGCCGGAACTTTCGGCCGCCGCCCTTGGCACAAAGAGAATCGGACGCGCGCCGCTCAACAGCGCCGCTTCAAATCCCTGGCGAACACTCTCGTTGTCCGCTTCGTCGCTTGTCGGGCCGAACACGATCAGATCGCACAGGCGGCTTTCGCGCTCGATCTCATTGGAAAACTCGCCCTGCACGACTTTCAGCTGCGTCGTCGCATCAGAGCGCGCACCCGGCTTATCCTTGAGTTCGATGCCGTATTTGTCGACCGCCTTGTAGAATGAGTCCGAAGCCATTTTTTGCGCCTCGTTGGCGGCCTTGATCGCGGCTTCGATCACATATTGCGCGGCATAACCACTCAAATCCGCGCCGATATATCCGTAGGCGCCCGCCCGCGCCGGGTGAAAGCGCACAAACAGCACTTCGACATGGGCGCCGAACTGGCGGCCGAGTGCGAAACCCGACTGGATGGCGGATCTGTCGTTCACCGAGCCGGAGACCGGCACGAGAATCTTGCGATAGGACATAACGAACCTCGTCAACATTTTGCCCGAGGATACGCCGCGTTGATGGCCTTGCCTTGCGCCGGATCAATGTTTTGCCGCAGCTTCCCCGAAGACATGAGGTCGAACGGTTGTTGACAAGCAGCGCCAGGAAGTAGCCGGGCCGCGACAGACCACCGGCGGGCGGCTAGACTGGGCACATGACATCCGACGCCGCCAAAGACGAACTCGCCGGTGCGCCGCTTTTAGCCGCCCATGAAGCCAACGCGCGCCTCGTTCGTATTCTCGATACCGCAGACGACGCGATCATTTCAGTCGACGAGAAGCAAAACATCACTTTATTCAACAGGGGAGCCGAGAGGATCTTCGGTTATCCGGCTGCGGAGGTGATCGGTTCGAACTTGAAAAAGCTGCTGCCGCCGAAATCGGCTCAAGCCCACGAAGAATTCGTGCGCCAGTTTGGCGCGTCCGATGTGCAATCGCGCCGCATGGGCGAACGCGGCACTGTCGCGGGCCGCCGCAAGGACGGCTCGGAGTTTCCAGCGGAAGTCTCGATTTCGAAGGCGTCCGCGAGCGAGACACTGACCTACACCGCAATCTTGCGTGACATCAGCCAGCGGGTCAAAGCCGACCAATTGCTGCGCGAACGCGAACAACGATTGCGGTTGGCTTTGTCCGCCGGACAGATGGGCATATTCCAGATCGACGAGACGTCGGGCATCGGACAATACGATGAAACCGCATTGCGATTGCTGGGACAGCAGACAACCCAAGCAGAGTCACCGGCAGAGTTGCTTATTGACTGCGCACATCGAAACGACCGCGAAGCAGTTCGCGCCAGACTCACCAGAGCACGCCAGGACGGCGGCGACTACGACCTCGAACTCCGTGTCCCGCTCTCCGGCGACCGCGTTCGTTGGATCGCGGCACATGGTTTCTGCGAGCTGGATGCGCAGAGCCTCGCGTTACGGACAACCGGAGTCCTTTATGACATCACCGACCGTAAGGCGATCGAACAGGCGCTGGCAGCACGCGTCGAGGAGCGAACGGCGGCCTTGAGGGAAGAAATCGAACGGCGCGAGGAAGCGCAAGCCGCCCTCGTGCGCTCGCAAAAACTCCAGGCTGTTGGCGAGCTCGCCGGTGGCATGGCGCACGACTTCAACAACCTCTTGACCGTGATCACCGGCAACCTCGAACTGTTGGGCTTGCGCCAAGTGGACGACAAGGCGCGCGACCTGATACGTCGCGCCGACCAAGCGGCCAAGATGGGCGTGCGGCTCGTCAGCCGCCTGTTGACCATTGGACGACGACAACGGTTACAGCTGATCGATCTCGATTTGAACGAGATAACGCGAAGCATGACCGACGTGTTGAAGCGCACATTGGGCGACGCCATCGAGATTCAGTCGTCGTTTGCCGCCGATCTGCGGCCCGCACTCGCCGACGTCAGTGAGGTCGAGAATGCGATCCTGAACATCGCCATCAACGCGCGCGATGCCATGCCCGACGGCGGCAAACTTGTCATCATGACGACGAACAAGTCCTTGGGACCGGATGATGTCGCGGGCGAAACGGGGCTGCGGCCCGGCGATTATGTCATGCTCTCGATCGGCGACACGGGAACTGGCATGCCGCCGGAGGTTCTGGCGCGCGTTTTCGAGCCGTTCTACACCACCAAGCCCGGGCGCGGCACGGGTCTCGGCCTCAGCACGATCTATGGTTTTGCCAAGCAATCGGGCGGCCATCTGACGATCTACAGCGAAGAGGGTAAAGGCACGTCCGTGCGCCTCTATCTGCCGCGCGCAGAAGGCTCGGAACCCGCCCGCGAAGGTGAAACTCGAACCTTGCCGAGCGCAATCGGCGCCGGCGAGACCGTGCTCGTCGTAGAAGACAACGCCGATGTACGCGACGTGACCGTCAAGCGCCTCGACACCCTTGGCTATAAGGTCTTGACCGCCGTGAATGCGCCCGCCGCAATCGCCGTCCTGGAGAAACTCGACACCATCGATCTCGTTTTCTCGGACGTTATCATGCCGGGCGGCATGTCTGGATTCGATCTCGTCCGCTGGGTGCGCGCCAACAAACCCAGCGTCAAAACCCTGGTGACCTCCGGCTTCACCGGCGAAGTGGCGAAAAACGGCAACTCCGATCTGGACGGTGTCGAAGTGCTGCGCAAACCCTACGCGATCGCCGAACTGGCGCGCGCCGTGCGCGAGGCGCTGTCGTAGTTCACAGCCGCAAGGCCGATCAAATCGGGAAGCTGCGCCATATGATGTATGCCGCGACCGCGAGAACGATTCCCGCGAAGACACGATTCAACAGTCCTTTGCGAGCGGAAAGTCGCGTCGCCAAGCCGAGTCCGGCCATTCCGCCGCCAAGACCGCCTAGAATGAATTCGCCGGCGATCCGCCAGTCGACAAGCCCATCGGCCGCATAGGATACTGCGGTCGTCAATCCGAACGCGCCGACGGAAAACAGGGAAGTGCCGACCGCGTTCAGCATAGCCATGCCGCTGCCCAACATGATGCCCGGCACAATCAGAAACCCGCCGCCGATTCCGAAAAATCCGGCAAGCAACCCCGTCAGCAAACCGATGCCCACCAGCCTGACCGCAATCGCCGGCGTGATGCGCACGTTGGGATCGCCCTCGGTCTTGCGTGGCCGCAACATTGCCAGCGCGACCGCAACCATAACCAGTCCGAAAAGGAACAAGAGCTGCTGGCCGTCGACGAGCTTGCCCAGCATCGAGCCGATGAACGCGCCGGCCACGCCGGAACCGCCGAAGACCACTGCGCACGGCCACTTCACATTGCCCGCGCGGGAATGGGCGATCAGATTGGCGAAGGCGTTGACGGAGACGGCCAGCGCACCCGTCCCGATGGCGACATGCGGGTTCGCGACGCCGACGACATACAACAACAACGGCACGGCAAGGATTGACCCACCGCCGCCGACCAGCGCAAGCGTTAGCCCAACGATGGCGCCCGACAGCACGGCGAGCAGATCGGCAATGCCGGGGTCGAATGTCATCGGGTCTCTCGTTGCAACTCCATTTGAGGCAATTCGATCAGCGATGTCTCAGAAGCAAACGCCGCTTGAACACCGATATGCGCCACTATACTACGGTTTGGGCAATGCAGGGCATCAGTGTCAACCCTGACTTCGATCAAACTTTGCTCGTCCGTCTCGTGCCAGGCAAAGATGTGATCGAAGATCCTAACTGGGTGATGCGCGAAATGCGCTGGGAGCGCTCAGCCAGCGCTCACGCCCAACGCCGCGCCGATAGCGAAGGTCGCAGCACCTGCTATCCCGCCGATGAGCAGCATGCGCACGCCACCCCACAGCGCATTGCGTCCCGAGAATAGGCTGAGCGCGGCGCCGACCGCATACAACGCGCAACCCGACAGTGCCGCGGCGATTGCCACCGCCTGCGTCCCCGCGCCCAGCAGAAACGGCGCCAGCGGCAGGATCGCCCCCAGCGCAAACGCGACGAATGACGAGCCCGCCGCAATCCACGGTGAGCCGAGATCGTCGGGGTTCAGACCCAACTCTTCGCGCGCCAGCGTGTTAAGCGCCTGCTGGGGATTGGCGACCAGCCTCGTCGCAATCGTACGCGCCTCCGCCAGCGGCACGCCACGCGCGGCATAAATCAAGGCGAGTTCTTCGGCCTCTTCTGCCGGATAGCGTTCGAGTTCGTCGCGCTCTTGTCCAATCTGGTACTCGAACATCTCGCGCTGCGACAGCATCGACACGAACTCGCCCGCCGCCATCGAAAACGCGCCGGCGAGCAATCCGGCAACGCCTGTCAGAATAATGACCTGCGTGCTGGCGCCCGCGCCTGCGACGCCCAGGATCAGGCAGGCACTCGACACCAGCCCATCATTGACGCCGAACACGCCGGCCCTTAACGCGCCACCGCCGCCGCTGCGATGGCGCCCACCGATGTCGCGCACATCCGTCGGCATGACGTGCCCCGCGGGAACAGCGCTGTCGTAGACGGACAGCCCCCGAATCTTGGACGCCGCCAAGATCGCCCTGCACCGGCGCGGCGAGAATGTGCGCGCGATCGCGGCGACCAGGCGCACCCTGACATTCGGACGATAGGTGGGCGGTTTCGTACGCATGGGTCCGGCAATGAGTCCGGCCTGCCGTTCGGCAGCGACCGCCAGATCGCGGAACAACTGGCTAACTTTCGCATCGCCTTCAGCCGCCGCGACCTCGCGATAGAGCCAAGCCGAAGCAATCTCCTCGCGCCAACGTTCGATGTCCGACAAGTAACGGTTTTCCTTCACTTAGCGGCGGTTACCAATGTCTTGAGTTCGACCGTTGCGGACGCAAGTCGTCGGTATAGGTTGCGTCGACGCACGAGCGGCCACCAGTCATAAAGAAATATTTCAAGCGGCCGCCAATTCGCTACCCAGCCCATGATGACAAGACTTTCCTGCACGATACGGCCCAGCGGCGCACTGCCGATTACGCCCTCGGCGTACTGCGCGGCCTCGACGCAGGCGATCAAGACGCTAACACCGACTACCGCCGATACGCGCCCAACGCGAAACAGTTCACGCAGATCTCCGGAAATCGCCTCGGCGCGATAAGCGAAAAAGCGGCTCATGCCGCCGGCGGTTTCAAGCGCCGCAAGCGACTTCGCCTGAGCCTCCGGCAAATGGATGACGATGCGCAAGGCGTGATCTCGCGGCAACTCGCGCGCCCAGCCGGCGATGAACTCCTCCGCATCCTTGTCGAGATCGCGGTCCCGAAACGGATAAGGGTCGAGCGACTCGAACAGCTGTGCCACTTCCTGGACAGTCAGTTCGATCGCTGAAATTTTGGACGGTTCGCTCGTCGTTCGTCTCCA
>JANOFD010000761.1:0-8285 GCA_031413455.1 Rhodobiaceae bacterium | reverse complement strand
TTACTTTTGGCTTCAGCAGCATTAGCACTCGCCGCAATTTCATCGACACCGGCCACGGCCGCAGGTCAATGGTCGGGCTTCTACATCGGCGGCCACGCTGGCGGCACATGGGGTGATGTGGACGTTACAAACGTCACAGATACGTCTGGGTTTTTCGACCTCGCACCAGGTGATGTTGTGAATTTTAGTCCAAGCGGTGTCCTTGGCGGCGCCCAAATCGGCTACAACTTTCAAATGTCGAATTTTGTCATAGGACTGGAACTCGACGGTTCGGCAATGGACCTTGATGAAGCGCTGGATCTTGGCGGCGATGATATTGGCTCCGTCGAAGCTGAATGGCGTGCCACAGCGGCACTTCGCCTTGGATATGCAGTGAACCAGAAGTCATTGGTATATGTGAAGGGCGGCTATGCCACCGGGAACCTGCAATTCAGCGCGGTAGACACGAACCCGGGGAATCAATCGTTCTCCACGGACGAAAACCACAGTGGTTGGGTTGCAGGCGGCGGATTTGAGCATCTGATGTCCGACGATGTGTCGATTGCCATCGAGTATTCTTATGTCGATCTGGGCGAAGACACGCACACCACAGCCACCGTCGTCAACGACATCGGCTCTCAAACGCACACCGTAACCGCCCGCCTGAACTGGCATTGGAATCCCAGCTTCTGATTTCTGAAAATTTGTCGAGCCTCCGCCCCTGTCCTTCGCAAGAAGGGCAGGGGCTTTTCATTGCGCGGCCACAAAACGGCATTGAAATCGGCACTTGCATTTTCTAATATCGTTCTGTATATGTTCCAACTTCGGAGTTGGGCTAATTCACGGCCCTTCTTTCCGCTGCGACTTGAATTTTTGAATATTCTGCCAAAACATCCACGGCGCGCAGCCTTGGATGGCGAACGGCTGGCGTACTGAGGGAATGCGTGGCGCCCAAGCTCACTGTGTGTACACAAGAAACGCTCAATGTTACGGAGATTTCTGCAGATCTCCGCCAATGTGACGGTGTTACGGGTCACTGAAGACTTTCTACATTGCAACCGCAGGCACGGGGCCCATACGAGGTGCGGGACGCAAGGCACTTGCGGACCCAGGCTCCGGTTTTTGGCGGAGAGGCTGCACTAGGGCTGGGTCCCGCATCAACGCAGCAGCATGAAGAACGCTGCAGCGCGCGCGGGATGACAGCGCTGTTTTGTATTGGAGATGTGTGCATGCGGTAGCGCAAGCGGGGGCAGACAAAAGAGTCGCCATCTCCCTCCGCTTGCGCGGGGGGAGTACCTGCGCCCGCCGAAGCCACTTGGCGAAGGTGAGCTGCAGGGGAGGGGGGCCTTTCCGAATTCTCGCGGTTCGGTATAGCGTGCCTCACGGCCGAAACTTCCGGAACAGCACATGCCATCGCATTCAACCGCCGAATACGCCGTCATCGGCCTGGGTGCTTCTGGCATTGCCACCGTCTGGAACCTGGCGCGTGCGGGCCATTCTGTCATCGGCATCGATAAATCTGACGTGCCCAACGACCAGGGCAGTTCGCACGGCGCGACCCGCCTGCTGCGCGTGGCCTACAGCGAAGGCGAGCGCTATGTCCCCCTCGTCCGGCGCGCGATCGAACTGTGGCGTGAGCTTGAGCGCGAAACATCCGTGCATGTCTTTCACCAGACGGGCGTGTTCTACGCGGGCTCTCCCGGCAACGAATTTATCAAAGCCTCGCTGGCCTCGGCGCACACGCACGACGTGCGCCTTGAGCACAACGCGAAGGGGCTGAACAACCAACTGACTCTGCCCGGCGACTGGTCATCATTCACTGAGCTCGAAGGTGGCTTCGTCGAATGCGAAAATTCCATTCAGTGTTTGGCCGACCAGGCGCGCCGCGCAGGCGCCAAACTGCTGACACGCACGCACGTCAAAGCAATCAGCGAACGAAATGACAGCGTCGAAGTCGAAACTGATCGTGGCACCATATCCGCCCGCAAACTGGTCATCGCAACCGGAGCCTGGTCCCCGGAACTGCTGCCCGCGCTCGCACCCCATCTGTCAACTGAACGCAGAACCCTGCACTGGTTTGCAGACCCGACGGGGCGCTATGCACTGTCCGCGGGCTTCAAACCCTTCATCATCGATGCCGGCGATGGCATGTCATTTTATGGCTTCCCCGACATCGACGGGCGCGGCGTGAAAGTCGCCGAACACTTGAGCGGCGGCGATGCGGTCAACATCGCGCAACTGGACCGCACCATCACAGCACAAGACACCAACAGCATAAAACATCTGGCGCGCAAATACCTGCCGGACCTGACCGGCCCCACGCACTCAAAAATATGCGCCTATCCCATGACCTCCGACGGTCATTTCATCATTGACAGGTTGGCCGGATCAAAACGCATCATCGTGGGTGTTGGCCTGTGCGGCCACGGCTTCAAATTCGCGCCGGCCTTGGGCGAGGCCTTGGCCTGCCTGGCACAAGATCAACCGCCACCTGTCGACATCGGGTTCCTGTCGCTCAGGCGGTTCGACGCGAAAACATTCTGACCCCGCGCATCAGCGCCATTCCAATCAGGCCCACGATCCATATAATGAGACCGGCAAGCGACTCGGCAAGCCATTCAATCATCTTGAAGCTGGTCTTGAATGATCGCAAAGCGATCTTTCCGGTCAACTCCATAATACCGCGAGACTTGACGCCGAAGCGCTTGGTCATGTGCGCAATGTCATCCAGGTTTTCACCGGTCTTCATAAATTTCATCAACCGGATGGTTTCCGCAGGACCCACCGCGGCATTGACGTCGCCCAATCGAGTGAGTACGGGCAGCAACCGCGCGCCTCTCACATTGCGTCCATAATCCGACAAAACGCGCTGGGTTCTGGTGAGATCAGTCAGATCAACACCGCGCAGCGTTTGGCGGAGCAACGGAAAGTTCACCGCGTCGCCCGTCAAGCGCGTCAACAGCGTCGCGAATTCAGTCGTCAGCCGCCCGCCGCGTTTGGCCGCCTTCAAAAGCGAAATGCCGGCCTTAGCCACAAGTCCGCCGCCACCCGTTGCAATCGTCGCCGCCGTCACGCCGATGCCCACTACCGAGAGACCCAGGATCAGCTCACTGTACTCCTGACCCGACAGCATTTTTGTGCCTTCCATCGTGATGTCACGCAGGTCGCCGATCACCGTCAAATCCGAAGTGACAGCACCGGCAAGACCAGAGTTTGTGTCGCCCTTGCCCGTAACAAAACCTTGGCCGAATTGATAAGTGTTCCGGACAACGGTCGCCGACAATTCATGCGCGTCATTCAGTTTCAGAAGGGTCGTTTCCGGAATCTCGTACTCTAAAAACTTCGCCACTTCGACATACATGTCCGCTTCTTCGATATCGTCACGTTCCAGCGCTTCAAGGATTTTGAGGTTGATCAGCCCCGGCGACGACATGGCTGTCACTTCGGCTTTCACGGCCTTCTCAATCGGAATCGTAAAGCCAAATCCCGTGAACCAGGCGAGCGCAATGGCGCCGCCCGTCAGGAACAGCAAAACGGTGCCCAGGCGAGATAGCATTGAAGTCCCTTCAGCGCTTGGTGATGAACGCGCGCCTCATCTTTGCACGGTTGCAATCAGGATGGCACGCACTCATCGCAAATTTAAGTGTGCAACGGTGGAGCCAAATACGCCTCACAGGCGAAAAAAAAGCGGAGCTTTCGCTCCGCTTAAGGGTTTGGGGAAGGGGTAGTATTCTTTTAATTCAGGTCGACAGTGGCACGCCGGTTTTGGGGCTCCTTCATGCCGTCGCCTGTTTGCACTAAAAGCTGATTTTCTCCGTGACCATTTGCAGTGATCGCATTTGCCGAAATACCTTTGCTCACCAGATTGGTTTTGGCGGCGTTGGCGCGGCATTGCGACAGGCCTTGATTGTAGCTCGCCGAGCCGACGGAATCCGTGTGTCCCGAAATCAAAACAGACACAGTGCCCAGACGCCGGGCCGCATTGGCCGCCTCGCTCAAAACTTCGTCGGCATTGGCCGTGATGTTGCACTTCTTGTAGCCAAAAAAGACGATGTATTGTCGGGCAACTTGTGGCGGCAGCGGCGGTGGAGGCGCCATCACCTGCGGCTCAGGCGCCGTTTCGCCGCGGCCACCAAAACGGAACCCCACAGAGACCGTATGCTTCTTGACATCTTTGATGTCGACATGGGCCACCGACGGCGTCACCGTGTTTTCGTCTTCAAGATTGAGGGAGGGGACATAAAGAAATCGGTAGTTCATCGTCAGGTCGAGCCAGCTCGCCACCGGCACGCTCAGGCCCGCTATTGCCTGAAACGCCAGTGAGGTGTCGCCGCCTCTGAATGCCGGCGCCAGCGACGCAGACGTCAACCGCGCATACTCCGCTCCGACACCACCGCCGATCGACAGCGTGACGCCGCCCGGCGACGTGAAGTCATACAACGCATTCGCCATCAGCGTATATTCAGCCAGGTCACCCGTTGCCGGTGCCGCAACGCCTGCCGCAGGCGTCAAAGTGTCAAATCCGTTCTGGCGATAGCCGCCTTCGACTTCAAATCGCCAGTTGTTGTCGAAGCCGTAGCCGATCGCGCCCAACGCCGCCCAACCCATGTCTTCATGCAACGTCGAAGACGTGGCAGGCGGCCCCAGCGGCGTCACGTATTGTTCGAGTTCGAAATCCTCGACCCAGTTGGCGCCGCCTTCAACGGCACCATACCAGCTGGTCAAGCGCGCCGCGTTCGCGGGTACGGCCAAGGCCAACACCGCTGCAGCACTCACCAAAGCCGCTCTGTACGTCATGTGCGCCACCCCAAAAATTCTGATGGGGCGGACACTGGCACACTCAACGCATTACGGAACTACGCGAGTTGTTATTAGGGTAAGCAGTACAGCAACTCAGACGCGCGCAACTTAAAGTTCACTACCGGCGCAGGGTAGGTAAACGCCGAAGAGTTGCGGTTCGTTCGGCTGCCACCTGCAGTCAGTACACGACGTGCGTATAGTGGATGGCGCGCTTGGGCATTCAAAATCAAGTGGGTGCCAACTGAACTTAACGCCACGCTTTCTCTTTGAAACAGCACACGTCAAATGCTGCTCTGATCGAAGCGCGTGAAATCTGCTGCCGTTTCAAAAACGCAACACCACTAGACCAATTATATGATCGCGCCGTTTACTATGCGCTGAGCCTGCCGCGCCATTTGATGAAACCGATGAAAAGCACCAGCGCCAACGTCAGGCCATTCGCGCCCACGAGCGGCATTGAAGACAGCGCCAAACCATAGATCAGCCAAAGGAACAATCCAGATGAAAAGCCGATCACCCAGATCCAGGAAAAATCGTGCGCGGAACCGGTGCGCCACGTTTTGAAGACTTGCGGCAGAAACGACAGCGTCGTCAGCACAGCCGCACAAGATCCCACCAGTTCCGTCAAGTCGAACATCGCATTTCCTTTTGCAATCTGGCATCAGTTCATCCACCTGACCCAACGTCACGAGAAACCAGATGACCGCATATAGACTAGGTGACACAAGTCCCCAACTGCCGGGCGCCGGCGAATTTTGGATTGCACCCACTGCGGTTGTCGTGGGGAACGTCAAATTGCTGAAGAATGCCAGCGTCTGGTTTGGCGCCACGATCCGCGGCGACAATGAATTGATCACGATCGGTGAAGGGTCAAATGTGCAAGACGGCTCGGTCCTTCACACCGACCCCGGCGCACCCTTGACCATCGGCACGGGCGTCACCATCGGACACATGGTCATGCTGCACGGCTGCGAAATCGGCGACAACACTCTCATCGGCATTGGCAGCATCATCCTCAACCGCACCAAAATCGGCCGCAACTGTTTGATCGGCGCCAACACGCTGATCACCGAAGGCAAGATCATTCCCGACAACTCGGTGGTCATGGGCGCCCCCGGCCGCGTAGTCCGGCAATCAGGCGAGTCCGAGACAACGATGATCAAATACTCAGCCGCACATTACGTAGAAAACTGGAAACGCTATCAGCGCGAACTGAAGCCGGTGTAAAGCAAATCCCCCTGCCCCTGCGAGCCACAAGGTCTGCGCAGGGACTTCCCCCGCAAGCGGGGACAGACACCAGAACTTCTGTCTTCTTCCGCTTGCGGGGGAAGTAGCTGTGCCGTCGCTAACGGATTATTGCGCTTAACGCCGTGTTGCGGGCCCCGTCCCGCATTGGTGGCACGGGCCTCGCTCCGGTCCTGGTAAGAGAGGCGAAAGCCGTCCCATCCTGACCCACAATGGTCGGGAAATGGCGGGGTCCTCTCATCAACGGCAGAGAGGTCCATATCCCGATGCGTCATTCTCATACGCAAGCCCTATTGGATCACTGGCGCCACGAACGTGGTGAGCAATCCGCACCGCAAAAATCCATGATCGATCCGCGTGCCATCAAGGGACATTTACCGTTTTCCTTTTTGCTGAGGCGCGAGCCCGATGACAAATTCACCTTCGCGCTTGCCGGCACAGGCCTGTGCGGTTTGTTCGGCCGCGAGCTGCGTGATCAAAGCTTCGTCCATCTATGGGCCGAGCCCTCGCGCACTGCCGCCAGGTCTTCGCTGATCAGGGTGTCAAATCTTGCCGTGCCAACGGTTGCCATGTCGGTGGCTGAAACTGCGGACCTGCGCCCGATGCCGGCCGAAATTCTTTTGCTGCCTTATGCCAGCGAGCGTGGGGAATCCAACTGGATCCTCGGGCACTTCCAGGCGCTTGAGCCTTTAAGCCGCCTGATCGGCCACAAACTCGTCCGCATGCGCATGAGCGCCAACGCCATTCTGACCGGCGACGCCCACGCGCCAAGCGCCATCGCTTTCGTAGACACCAAGCCGCGAAACACCCAACATCTGCGGATTGTTTCCGCGCATTGACAAAAGTTCTGGCCTCGCCTGCACACCACGACAAACTCAAAGGGCGCCCATCGGGCGCCCTTTTTTTGTCTGATCTTTGAAACCGTTACTCCGGCCGCGGCGAGCGCTCAGGATCATAGTTGCGAAACCCTGGGGTTGCCGCTTCGTCCAGCTCGTTCAGCTGGTCACGAAAATTCTTGTAATCTTCGCGCGCAACGAAATAGCTTTCTTCATATCTTTCTACACCGCGCCAATATTCCTCAAACAGCGCAACGTCCTCGGGCCGACGCTCATCGCACCTTGCCTGCTCGTGCCCCTGCTCAACGCACCAAATGTCGAAATACAAGTTTCTGGCCTGAGCCGGAGCTGTCGCCATGAAAATCGACAAAACCGCAGCCAAACCACCAAGCGCCCCAAACTTCACCATACGAGGTTCCCTTACCCAATAAGCCGTCAGGATAAACGGCTGTGATCAGTCAGCATAGGCCAAATCGTACCAAATTCCCCTTAACGGGCCGCCGCAAAGCGCTCAGTTTTGTCTTCCGCCACAGCCCTGTGTTCCGGCGGCAACGGTAGTTTCCCGAGAATAAGGTCAGATGCCTTCTCTGCAATCATTATCGTGGGCGCATTGGTGTTGCCACCAACGAGCGTTGGCATAATGGAGGCATCCACAACCCTAAGCCCTTGCACCCCCCGGACCCTTAACGAAGCATCTACAACCGCAGACGCGTCATTGCCCATTTTGGCAGTACCGACCGGATGATAGATCGTAATGGCAGTGTTACGAATAAATTGATCAATGTCCTCATCGGACTGAACGCTAGGGCCCGGATTTAGTTCCTCGCCCCGATAAGCGTCAAAGGCCGGTTGAGCGACAACGCGCCGGGCGATTTTGACGCCTTCCCTGAGGGTCCTGAGATCCGACTCGGCAGACAGCGAGTTGGGTTGAATCAGCGGCGCATCATTCGGGTTCGTCGATTTGAGCGCGATGAAGCCGCGACTCTCCGGCCTCAAGGCACACATATGCAAACCAAATGCATGGCGCTTGAGTATCGTGCGTCCGTGATCGCTAAAGGGCGCGTCGGTGCCCCCGTAGATCTGCAAGATCTTCGCGTCACGGGCGAGCTGCTCCACTTGGTACTCGGCCATATAGCCATTACCACCAAAAAGCTGCACCGCCTCCATCGCCGTCTCCACAGCGACACGCGCCGAGTACAACTTCATCGCGCTCGCCTCGCCGAGCGACAGCTGCTTGCCCGCTTGTGCGAGCTCGATGTAACGGAACACGAGGTTCTGCACGTTGAGACGCGCGACCTCCATGTTCGCGAGCTTGAGCTGAATCAGTTGGTACTCACCGATCGGACGGCCCCAACTCTGACGCTCCTTTGCGTACTTGATGCACAGGTCCATGCATTGCTCGATGATGCCGAGCGACATCGCGGC
>JANOFD010000760.1:0-2820 GCA_031413455.1 Rhodobiaceae bacterium | reverse complement strand
CGAGCGTGTAGCCGTATTCGAACCCCAACGCCGCTTCTTCCGAGAGGACGGAGTCGATGACTTCGAATTCGCCTAGTTTATCGCCGATGTTTTGCAGCGGGTGGTAGCGTTCTTCGGTTTCTTGATCGACGAAGGCGGCGTGACGCTGGCTGAACGTGCCGCGGCTTGAATCTTGGCCTTCGAGGCGGACGTGAAACTTTTCGTCGAGCAGCGTGCCGAAGGCGAGCGCTTCGGCGGTTGCCCAATCGATGCCGTCACCGGTTTCGATCATCTGCGCCTTTTGCAGCAGTTGGCGCTGGACGGTTTTGTGCAGGTTGAAATTTGCGGGCGCGCGCGACAGGGCAGCGCCGACTTTCTTCAATTTGTCGAGCGAGACGGCCGTGTCGCCGCGGCGTTCTTCGCCTTCGGCGACGCCCATGCCGGACCAGGCGCCGTCGAGCCAATCGGCGCGGTTGGCCTTGAAGCCGGTTGCCGCTTGGAGCGCTTCGTTCAAACGGTTCCCGAAGGCCGCTTTCATCGCGTCCAATTCGTCCGCGGTGATCGTGCCTTCGTCGAGCAGACGCTTTTCGTAGAGGGCCAGCGTCGATTGGTGCGCCTTGATCGCCTTGTACATCAACGGCTGGGTAAACATCGGCTCGTCGGTTTCGTTGTGACCAAAGCGGCGATAACAGAAGATGTCGAGGACGACGTCCTTGTGAAATTTTTGACGGAATTCGGTGGCGACGCGGGCACAGTAGACTACGGCTTCCGGATCGTCGCCATTGGCGTGGAAGATCGGTGCCTGGACCATCAAGGCCACGTCCGAGGGATAGGGCGACGAGCGCGAATGCATGGGCGCGGTGGTGAAGCCGATCTGGTTGTTGACCACGACATGGATGGTGCCGCCGGTGCGGAAACCCTTGGTGCCCGACATGGCGAAGCATTCGGCAACGACGCCCTGCCCCGCGAACGCCGCGTCGCCGTGCATCAAGACCGGAATTACCGTCGTGCGATGGACCTTGTCCTTGTATTGATGTTGCTTGGCGCGCACCTTGCCGAGGACGACGGGGTTGACCGCTTCCAAATGTGAAGGGTTGGCTGCGAGCGAGAGATGGACCTTGTTGCCGTCGAACTCGCGATCGGACGAGGCGCCGAGGTGATACTTCACATCGCCCGAACCGCCGACGTCATCGGGGCTGGACGAACCGCCCTGGAATTCGTGGAAGATGGCGCGATAGGGCTTGGCCATTACGTTGGCGAGCACGTTCAGGCGTCCGCGATGCGACATGCCGAGCGAAATTTCCTTGGCGCCGAGCTTGCCGCCGACCTTGATGATCTGTTCGAGCGCCGGGATCAGCGCTTCGCCACCATCAAGGCCGAAGCGTTTGGTGCCGACGAATTTGATGCCACTGAAGCGTTCGAAGCCTTCGGCCTCGATCAGCTTATAGAGGATCGCCTTCTTGCCTTCCGGCGTAAAGGTAATGTCTTTGCCGGCACCTTCGACGCGCTGTTGAAGCCAGGATTTTTCTTCCGGCTCGGCAATGTGCATGAACTGAATGCCGATATTGCCGCAATAGGTCTTGCGCAAGATGTCTAGCATCTGGCGAACGGTCGCGTAGTCGAGCCCCAACATGCCGTCGATATAGACCGGGCGGTCGAGATCGTCCGGGCCGAAGCCGTAGGATGCGGGGTCCAGTTCGGGATGCGGCGCGCGTTTTGCCAGTCGCAGCGGATCGAGATCGGCCTCGAGATGGCCGCGCACGCGATAGGCCCGGATCATCTGCGTGGCGCGCACTGTATCGACGACGGCGCGGCGACTTTCATCGGCCGACGGCGTTGGAGCGAGTGCGGCCACCTTTTGTTGGAGTTCGCGAACGGTTGGTTCGTGGCGGCCGGGGGCTTTTGCCTGGGTCGCAATTTTTGCCGGCTCAGGCATGCCGGCCAACGCGCGCGTCAGGTCATCGGTTTCGGGCCAGTCGGTGCGGGCCCATGACGGACGTTGGACTTTGAGGTCAGTGGGCGCGAGAGCCAAGAAAAAATTGCGCCAGCTTTCGTCGACTGAATTCGGATCGGCGTGAAAGCGTTCAAGTTGGGCTTCGATGAACAGCGCATTGGCGCCATACAGGAATGATGATTCTTCAAAGACCGCGTTTGGGTGTGCGTCTTTGCTTTGCGGCGATGACATTTGTGTCCGTCTCACTTACTCGCATTGGTTTTAAGCGCGGCCCTACTAACAATCAGTGACCGTTCAGCACACGTGTCAGAGTCGTTCCCAGCGCCGCCGGTGAATCGGCGACAGTGATGCCGGCCGAGCGCATGGCTTCGATCTTGCCGTTCGCCGTGCCTTTGCCACCTGAAACGATGGCGCCCGCGTGGCCCATGCGGCGGCCGGGTGGCGCAGTTACGCCGGCGATGAAGCCCACGACTGGTTTCTTGACCTTCGAACGCTTCAGGAATTCGGCGGCGTCTTCTTCGGCAGAGCCGCCGATCTCACCGATCATGATGATCGATTTGGTTTCGGGATCGGCAAGGAACATTTCCAAGCAATCGATGAAGTTCGTGCCGTTGACCGGGTCGCCGCCGATGCCAATGCACGTCGTCTGGCCGAGCTTTGCGGCCGTCGTTTGTGCAACCGCCTCGTACGTCAGCGTGCCGGAACGCGAGACGATGCCGACAGAGCCACGCATATGAATGTGGCCGGGCATGATACCGATCTTGCATTCGCCGGGGGTGATGATGACGCCGGGGCAGTTCGGGCCGATGAGGCGGGTTTTCGAGCCCTGAAGGGCGCGTTTGACCTTGACATGTCGAGGACGGGGATGCCTTCGGTGATGCAGACGG
>JANOFD010000759.1:0-8380 GCA_031413455.1 Rhodobiaceae bacterium | reverse complement strand
GCAAAGACTTGCGGGTGCGCGCCGATGATGGTTTCGGTCAGCGTGGTGCCTGAGCGCGGCATGCCGACGATGAAGACCGGGCGCTCGCTGTCGAGACCGAAGGTTTTGTTTTCTTGGTAGAATTTGCGCGTGTAGGTTTTTTTGAGTTCGGCGTAGTTTTGTTCCAGGCCCTTGGCGTCGTATTTGCCGGCGGCCATGGTGTTGCCGGTGTCGTAGTATTTGAAGGCCTCGTCGTAGCGGCCGACGTCGTCGTACATTTTGGCGGCAGCGAACGATAGTCCCCGCATTTCTTTGGCGCCGGTGTCTTTGCTGGCGATCAGTTCTTCGATGCGGGCAATTTCAGGATCTTCGGCTTTGAATTTCCTGGCGTTCGATAGGTTGACGTAGCCCATCGAGGCGGTGGGGCTGGCCGCGATAATTTCGCGGGCGGTGGCTTCGGCCTCGTCGGTGCGGCCGAGGCTCATCAAGGAGCGGCTGATGCCGGACTTGGCGGAGAGGTGATCAGGTTTTAGTTTGAGAAGCTGGCGGAAACATTTCAGCGCCCGTTCTCCTTGGCCTGCGAAGTTGAGCGTGCGACCGAGGTTGAGCCAGGAGTCGGCCATGTCGGGCTTGATCGCCAGGGCGCGTTCGAGATGCTCGATGGCGTCTTCGAAACGGCGAACCAGCGACAGAGCGTTGCCGTAATTGTTCAGGATCGCGGGGTCTTTCGGGCGGGCGGAAACGGCGCGTTCGAGGAGGTCGAAGGCTGCTTCATGGTTGCCCGCCTCCATCGCCAGAACGCCGAGCAGGTTCAACGCGTCGGGTTGATTGGGAACTTTGCCGAGGACGGAGCGATAGACTTTTTCCGCCTCTTCGCCGCGGCCGGCTTTGTGGTGTTCGATGCCCTGTTCCAACTGGCGCTGGAGGTCGAAGGGGTTGACGGGGTAGTTCCAGGCGTTCCCTCCCCCGCCCTTTTGCATGGGGACGCCGAGACCTGGCAAACGGGGCTGCGGGGCGGAGGGGGTATGTGCCATGGGGTCACTCGTTGCCTGATGGTTAAAGAATCGCTGGTTGAGAGGTTAGCATGACAAGAAGGTTGAACCACCAAGGACACCAAGGGATGGGAGCGGGGTTGAGTTACGGCTGCACGCTTTATCCCCAAGCCCAAACGTCATGGCCGGGCTCTTGACCCGGCCACCCAGTCGTTGGGTGTCTACGCAACGGAATGGCACTCTGCTTGGAGAATGGACGCATCTATTCGTCTCGCCGACGCGAGCCGACTGGGTGGCCGGGACAAGAGCCCGGCCATGACGAAAATGGGTGGCAAAGGAGCGGGTTATGCCTTGACGGGTGGATGCACAATCCCCATGTCAGTCGGGCTCAAGGGGATGCCAATTTCTGGGTTCCCGTGATGAGCTTTTGGACCGGAAACCTGGCCTTTTGGCGGGTTTTCAACATCATCGCCTGAAAGGATGACTGACCATGCGTGGATTTGATTTTAGCCCACTTTATCGCTCAACCGTTGGCTTCGACCGTCTCGCCAATCTGCTTGAGACCGTCACCCAATACGACGCGGCAACCCATAGCTATCCGCCCTACAATATCGAGCAGGTTTCGGAGAACGATTATCGCATCTCGATGGCGGTGGCAGGCTTTGGCGACAGCGAATTGTCGATCGAGGTCAAGGAAGGCGTTTTGACGATTACGGGCAAGCGGGCCGGTGAAGAGCCGAAGTCGCAGTTCCTGTATCAGGGCATTGCGGGACGCAGCTTTGAACGGCGCTTCCAGCTGGCCGACCAGATGGAAGTGCGCGGGGCGCGGCTTGAGCACGGATTGCTGCATGTCGACGTGGTGCGGGTTATCCCGGAAGCCAAGCGGGCCCGCAAGATTGCGATCACTGCGGTCAAGGGCTCCGACGCCAAGATCGTCGATGGCAGGGCCGAGGCGGCGTAAGCGACTTATCTTTGAGTTGATGTGGCACCGGGAGTTCCGGTGCCATTTTTGTTTGCGCGCAGTGGGGCAGGGTAAACATCTGTTGGGGGAAATGGGTCGGAGATTTTTTGTTTATCCAGTTAATCTTGTGGAACTATTTCTGTATCCGCTTGAAAAAATGATTCTCAAAAGTGTTTCGGTGTTGTAGTGTGCAGTCAATGCAAGCCGTCGTTTGTGGGGATGGTGGTTTGCATCCGGGGGGGCCGTTTCGTATTGCTGTCGGGGCAGCTCCAGTATGATGAATTGGTCGCGTACAAATAACAGACGTCCTGCGCTTGTCCGGCGTCAGGCATCATTTGACCCGTCTGCTACCATCGAAGAGTTGCGCGATTACGTAAAGCAATTCTGGGTTGGTTTTGGACCGCAAATCAAAGGGGTTGAGGCGCAACCCGTGCTGATCAGCGCCATCCGCGGTGAGTGGGTGGTTCCTGAATCCGCGACCGGGCGCCGGGTTATCCTCTATTTTCATGGCGGCGGTTATATCGCCGGATCGCCTGAATCGCATCGTCCGCTGGTCGCGCGTCTGGCACATGCCGCGAGTGCGCGCGCCTTGGTTCCGCAATATCGCCTGGCACCTGAATTTCCTTATCCTGCCGCCTTGCGTGACGCTGCAGATGCGTATCGCTGGTTGCTGACGCAGGGCGTTACGCCTAACAATATCATATTCGCTGGTGACGGATCGGGTGGCGGGCTCGCATTGTCGACGCTTTTGGCGTTGCGCAATGCGGGGCTGCCACTTCCCGCCGCAGCTGTTTGTTTTTCGCCGTGGGCCGACATGACGATGGCCGGCTGGTCGATGCTGAAGAACAAAGTCAACGATGACACGATGAGCTGGGATTTGCTGGCGACTTGCGCACGGCACTATCTGAAAGGTGCGTCGCCTGCCGATCCATTCGCGTCGCCGATTTATGGCGACTTTCGTGGACTGCCACCGCTGATGATCCATGCGGGAAGTTTTGAAGTGCTCAAAGACGATGCCAGCCGTATCGGCGAACGGGCGGCTGCGGCCAATGTGAACGTGAACGTGGAAGTCTATGAAAACATGCCGCACTTGTTCCAGGGAATGCCGGATATTCCAGAGTCCAAGGTTTCGATCACGCGGGCTGCGGCCTTTATCAAGGCGCGGACGCCGGAAGTGATGTTGCGAAGAGCGGCGCAGTAAGGGCCCCTCACCCTTTTTTCGGAAGGCCGAAAAAAGAGTGAGGACTATTTCTTCTTCTTAGCCTTGGCCTTGGCCAGCTTTGGCTTTGGGCCTGGTCTTTGGCGCGCCAGGGTGCGGCCGAGTTTCTTTTCCAGCGATTTCATAAAGGCGGGGGCGCCGAAGGGGCGTCCGGTGTGTTCGCAGGCCGAGATCGCCTTGAGTTCGGCGGCGGTGAATGGTGCCGCCAGCTCTGTTTTCCAGTCCTTGGCTTCGTCAAGCAGCGGCTTGACCTCAACAAATCCGTCGTTCTTGCCCTTGAGATGGGCCGCGGCACTCGACCACTTCCAATCCTTGGCCTTCGACGCGGCCTTGGCACGAACTGGCGCAGTCTCGACGTAGCGGGCGCACATTGGCAGCGAGGCCGTGTCCATCGGGAAAGACGCAAAGCGGCCGCGGAAAAGACCGCCATCACGCGAACGGCGCAGATTGACGGCGCGGGTAAAGCGGCGATGCGCCTCGCCCAATGCCTGGCGCAAGGCCTTGGGCGAATTGGGAACGAGAATCAGCTGGACCTGCTTTGGCAGCAGACAATAGGCCAAAACCTTGACCTTTGCCGCCGCGCAGCCTTCGGCCACCAGCGCCAAATAGTCTTTGTAATCCTGGTCGCCTGCAAAAATGCGTTGACCGGGGTTGCCGCGTTGCAGCACGTGATGGGGTGCGCCAGGCACCACTGCTCTTGCTAATCTTGCCATGATGGGGCGAAACCTAGCGGCGAAATTCGCTTTCGTCAATTGGGCTGTGTCCCCATATTTTAGGCCGTCTGGGGGTAAAGTTAACCAGATGATGTGGGTGCCTATCGTGGC
Organism: Rhodobiaceae bacterium; assembly: GCA_031413455.1. GTDB lineage: Bacteria > Pseudomonadota > Alphaproteobacteria > Micropepsales > Micropepsaceae > SZUA-430. The sequence goes on along the minus strand of JANOFD010000759.1, from coordinate 4,405 downwards.
AGGACGAATTCTGCGAAGTTTCACCCGGTGACATAATGTCTGGATTCCACAAGTTGCAACTGCGGCCGAAGCAAGACCTACAAAAGTCCGGCTTTGGCCTGTTTTATGAAGGCATCGACTTCCTCCGCACGGGTGGCGAACGAGCAAACGAGTCGGATGAGGGGGCGGCCATCGGTGACGGGCTCCCAGAGGTAGAACTTCGCGCCCTTGTCTTCGAGTGATTTCATGGCGGTTTCGGATGGCACCCTGACGAAGACTTCGTTGGCCTGAACAGGTTGAACAATTGCGTAGCCCGGAATGACTTGAAGCCCCTCGCTCAAGCGCATGGCCATTGCATTGGCGTTGCTTGCCAGCCTCAGCCAAAGGCCTTTGTCCAGCATGGCTTCGATCTGGGCCGAGAGAAAGCGCATCTTTGAGAACAGGTGGCCCGCCTTCTTGCGGCGATAGGCGATGTCAGCAGCGCGGGCGGGATCGAAGAAGATCACAGCCTCGGCGGCGAGCGCGCCATTCTTGGTGGCACCGAATGACAGAGCCTCGACACCGGCCTTCCACGTGACTTCGGCGGGTGAACATTTGAGGTGGGCCACCGCATTGGCAAAGCGGGCGCCGTCCATGTGGAGGGTCAGCTTTTCCTGGGCGGCGAACTGGCCTAAGGCGCTGACTTCGGCCGGTGTGTAGACGGTGCCAAGTTCAGTTGCCTGGGTGATGGAAATCGTTGCCGGCTGGACGTGATGAACAAATCCGCGATTAAAATGCGCTAGTGACGATTTCAACCCCGCGATGGTGAGCTTGCCTTGCGCGCCGGCAATGGGGACGAGCTTGGCGCCGGAGTAGAATTCGGGCGCGCCGCATTCATCGACGTGGATGTGCGAGCCTTCGTGACAGAAGACGGCGCCATAGTGAGGGGTGATGGTCGCGAGTGCGAGGGCGTTCGCCGCAGTGCCGGTCGCGACGGGAAAGACGGCGACTTCTTTTTCGAAGAGGGTCGAAAGTATTTCGGTGAGGCGGGCCGTTACCGTGTCACCGCCATAGCTTGCCGCCGTGCCTTCATTTGCGCGCGCGAGTGCGGCGATAATTTCCGGTGCCGCGCCGGCGGCGTTGTCGCTCATAAAATTCATCGAAGGTGCCCCGTTTTGCGGGGCACACTAGCGATGAACCCTCAGAAGGAAAGCGCTTAGTGCGACGCAGCTTCGCGGCCCCTTGAAGGGCGCCGGAAGATCAGCCACAGCACGCCAAAGACGACGATGAATGGCGCCAAGGCGAATGCCAATTGAACGGCCAGCCCCAACACCGTGAAGGCCAGCGTCAGCGCCAGTCCAATGCCGGCAAGTGCGAGGCCGAACAGGACCGCCAGCAAAATAACAGGAAGGATAAGCATCCAAACAAGAATGGCGATCAAAGCGCCGATCAATTCGCCCATTTGTGGCCTCCAAAAGCCGCTTTCTGCAGCTAGTGTGAACTAGGTAGTACTTAATGATTGATATTTCAAGAGCAAAGTTCGCCACTTGCAACGGGTTATGGTTAGGCCCGGTTTTGGTGATTCGTTGTGAGCGTTTTGTCAGTTGTTCATGCCCCATACGTGTCACAAAATGCGCTGATGACGGCAGGGCGTGCGATCGATCTCAGCGTGGTTATTCCGGCGTTCAATGCGGCGGCGCGGCTTCACGCAACGCTGGGCGCGCTTGAGGAAGCGTGCGAGACGATGGCGGTTGAGATCATAGTTGTCGACGGCGGTTCCGATGACGATACCGTTGCACGCGCGGCTGCGCTTGGCGCGAAGGTTGTTGTTGCGCCGCGCGGGCGAGGGTCGCAATTGTCGGCAGGGGCCAAAGAAGCGCGCGGCCGATGGCTCTTGTTCCTGCATGCCGACACAACGCTCGAGCCGTTCTGGAGTACGACGGTCACCTCGTTCATGAGGTCCAAGAGCATGGCGCTGAAGGCTGCGCATTTTACGTTTGCGCTGGACGACGCCTCCAACGCGGCGCGACGGGTGGAGGTGATGGCCAATTGGCGGGCACGGCGTTTGGGGTTGCCATATGGCGACCAAGGGCTTTTGATGTCGCGCAAACACTACCATGCGCTTGTCGGTTATCTCGACATTCCGATTATGGAAGACGTCGACATGGCGCGGCGGATCGGACGACAAAATCTGGTGGAGCTTCCGGCGACGGCGACGACGTCAGCTGACCGGTACCGGCGCGATGGCTATTGGTTGCGGCCTTTGCGAAACCTTTCACTGCTGGCGCTGTATTTCATGGGCGTCTCGCCACAGCGTCTTGCCAAGCTCTATGGCTAAACACCAGGTCTTCGTGTTCGCACGGGCGCCGCGATACGGCGCGGTCAAGACACGATTGGCGCGCGACATCGGTGCGGCGGAGACGCTTAGATTTTACCGCGTTGTGCTGGCCAGGCTGGTGCGCCGCCTGAAAAACGACGGGCGATTTGAGATTGTATTGGCGGTTACACCCGACTGTGCCGTCCGCGAGCGCGGCATGTGGCCAAGCGGGGTTCGTGTTGTTGGCCAAGGCGCGGGTGATCTGGGTCGGCGCATGATGCGGGTGTTGCGTTTCGCAGGCCCCTGCCCTGCCGTCATTGTCGGGAGCGATATTCCGGATGTGACGGCTTCCCACATCGCACGCGCGTTTACCGCACTGGGCCGAAAAAAATACGTCCTGGGTCCGGCAGGCGATGGCGGCTATTGGCTGATTGGCGCACAGCACCCGCCTCAGATCAGGGAGCACGCCCTTTCAGGCGTCAGATGGTCGAGCGCCTTTGCCCTGTCTGATACGGCCGCGAGACTGGGTGATGTCGCCGTACTTGCCGATGTGCTGGATGATGTTGATGACGGCACGGCCTATGGCAGGATGCGACGGCATGCGTCGACCAGCCGCGTGACATCACCTTCGGTTTGATAGATGCCAAAGCCAATGCGCAGGCGGTCATCGCGGTGGTCGACGACAATGCTTTGTTTGGACAATTCTTCGTCAATGTGCGCCGCGTCAGGGGTTCTAAAAGTCAGGAAGCGCCCGACTGACTTCAAATCCCGCGAGATCAGCTTCTGTCCGTTCAGACTCAGGCGTGACGCATCGAGTTGTTCGATGAAGGTGCGTTGCAAAGTTTTGCAATAGGCATGCATGAATTCGACACCAAGCTTTGTCGTGCGCAGCCAATCCATTACGGCGTTGAACCGGTAGAGGCCGGATGGATCGAAGGTTGCGCCGGCAAAGCGGCTGGCGTCGGTGGCATAGCCCACCTGTTTGCCGCGCGCTTTTTCGAGTGATCCGAATTCTGCGAACCAGCCGGTGTCGCGCGGGCGTTCGCCGTATCCCTGAGGGCAATGCATGAAGCAGACACCCTCGCCCGCCATCGCATATTTGTAACCGCCAGCCATGTAGAAAACACGCGCGCCCAATTTTGACAGGTCAACCGGGATGGCCATGAAAGCATGATAGCCATCGATGACAGCAAAAGTGCTCTTGTCTTCGATCGCAGCGATGATGTCGTGCAAGTCGCTTGCGGCGATAATTTGACCGGAGTTGAAAAAAACGTGGCTCAACCAAACGATGTCCCAGTCGTCGCGCGCCTTAAGCTCAGCCGTGAAGCGCTGTTTGAATGAGGCGAAGGGCTCGACCGGGACGCGCACTACATTGACGAGTTCGTCTTCTTCAAGACGCGCCATTTGACGGGTGAAGGAGTGGAACTCGCTGTCCGTCGTCAGGATGTTATGCTTGGGCAATCCATGCGTGGCCGACAGCAGCCGTTGGAGCAGTGTGTGCGTATTCGGGGCGAAGGCGATTGTGTTGGGATCGGGCAGCGACAAGTGCCGTGCGATATGAGCCTGAGCTTGGGGGATCGTTTCGGCGAAAATCTTGCCCCATTTCTTGTCCAGCAGGTTCGCGGAGTCGTGCCAGTATTCCTGTTGCGCGTCATGGGTGACATCGGGCCAGGGATGGTGACTGTGCGCGGCAAAGTGCAGTGGCGCTCCCTGGCGCCCCACGGACCTGGAAAAGTGCTGCTTGTAAGTCACCAGTTCATTTCTCGTAAACGTAGCGCATGGATTTGCGTACTTCATCAGGCAAAGGCGGCAAGGCCGAACGCGGGATCAGAAAGGTCGCGATGGCGAACAGGTCATTATAAGCGCGGTGCTTGTCGGCGGTGGCACGCAGATATTCGTGGCCCGAAGAACCACCGGTTCCCACTTTCCGGCCCAGCATTCGCGACACCATAAGGGCATGGCGCATGCGCCAGAGTGCCAAGGTCTCGTCGATATCCATCAGGGCCTTCAGCATCCGGAAACCGGCATTGGCCGCAGGTTCGTCGCGGTAAAGGAACAGGAACAATGCCGCCTGCAAGGCGTGACGCGAGAGTGTCCAGTCTCCCTGCCGGTGCAGTTCGGCATAACGCG
>JANOFD010000758.1:0-1643 GCA_031413455.1 Rhodobiaceae bacterium | reverse complement strand
CGCCGCCACGCCCGAGGCCATTTCGAAGGCATTGCGCGCGGTTTCCATCTCTGGTCCCGTGCGCCAGACGATGACCGATACGAGGACGGCAAGCAGCAACGTGCCGACAACCGTGAGATAAACTTTCACGAACAGGCGATTGAAAATTGTCATCGCCTTAGTCCTGCGCCTTGGCGAAAACGTAGCCCGCGCCGCGAACGGTCAAGACACGACGCGGCTTTTTGGGATTGTCTTCGAGGGCTGAGCGAATGCGCGAGATGTGGACGTCGATGGAGCGGTCGAAGACTTCGAGCGATTCGCCCTTGACGATATCGAAAAGCGCGTCGCGGGAGAGAACGCGCCCTGCCCTTTCGGCCAGGGCCGCGACGATATCGAACTGGTGAGCGGTGATGGCGCGGGGTTGGCCGTCGACCCGGATTTCGCGCGCGTCCCTGTCGATTTCCAGTCGGCCAAAGTGCAAGATTTTGGACGGTGACGAGGTGTGCGAGCGGCGCAGGATTGCGCGAAGGCGCGCCAGCAATTCGCGCGGCTCAAATGGTTTGGGAAGATAGTCGTCGGCGCCCATTTCCAGCCCGATGATGCGATCCATGGCGTCGCCGCGGGCGGTCAGCATCAAGACCGGCGTTTGACTCTTGGCGCGGACCTGGCGGCAGACTTCCAGCCCGTCAATGTCGGGCAGCATGAGGTCCAGCACCAGCGCGTCAAAGGTGTCGCGCGTGGTCATCGCGATGCCTTCTTTGCCGGTTGGCGCATGCTGGACGCGATAGCCGGCCTCGCTCAAATAGTCCTGGACCATTCGGGCGAGGCGGGGATCGTCTTCGATCAACAGAATGCGTTCGGCCACGGGGTGGGAGGCAATCAGTTATCCCAGCGTTGCGCAAGTTTGGCGCGTTGCTCAGGCGTCAGGACGTCAGCGGCATCGGCCAAAGCCTGCACGAGTTTCTTGCTAACTTCATCGGCGTGCGCGATCTGTTCGACGCGCAACGCTTCCAGCGCGACGCGATCGGTCTGGGGTTGCAGCAACAGATCGTGTGCTTTCTTGTGCGCGGCGCGCATTTTTTCGTGCACCGGGGGCATTTCCCTGGCGATGATATCGGCAATGGCTGTGAGTTTTTGCTTCTGGTCCGGCGTCGCATCGACAGAGCGGGCGAGGTGGCCGACCATGCGGCTGACGTGTTTGTGGGCGCGTTCGGCATTCATGGGTTCATTCATGCGGTGGTGGCCACCCCAGCGGTGCATGCCGCCCATCCCGTTGCCGTGCGCAAAGGCTATGGTTGCAATTCCCCCGCCAACGATGCCGAGGACAAGGGTGAGGAAGAGTGCCAGAAAGCCAAATCTTTTGCGCCGCGTGGTGGTTTCTTCAGTCATGTTTCGATCTCCGTTGACTTTCCGGATAACTTACCCGGATGCAGGACTTTATATGCAGGGCTGCTATTGCAGGCGTATTGCGCTGGTGTAAAGATTTGTGTCGATACGAAAGATTAATGCCCGTTCCCGCGCGTCATTACGCGCCCGGAACTGGCCATTTTGGGGTTGTACTGGGGAGGGCTAACCGGTCTAATCCGCGACCTTTCAACTCCGCTCAGCGATAGATGCTCACGCCATGGCCCGAATTACTATTATCCCCGATGACACCAAGATCG
>JANOFD010000757.1:0-6768 GCA_031413455.1 Rhodobiaceae bacterium | reverse complement strand
GTCGTGACGGCGGCGAATGCCAGCCAGCAGAATGATGCGGCGGCGGCTTGTCTTGTCGTTGCCGAAGACAGGCTGGAGTCCTTGGGGTTGACGCCAATGGGATATTTCTTGGGTTGGGCGGCGGCGGGGTGCCACCCGGCGACGATGGGTTTGGGTCCGGTCGCGGCTGTTGAGCGATTGTTTCAACGGACAAAGCTTGGATGGAAGGATATCGAGCTAGTTGAATTGAACGAGGCGTTTGCGGCGCAGGTTTTGGGCGTGTTGAAGCGTTGGGGTTGGGATGAGCGCGAGAAGCTTAACGTCAATGGCTCCGGGATCTCGATTGGCCACCCCATCGGCGCGACTGGGGTGCGCATTGCGGTGACGCTGTTGCACGAAATGAAGCGGCGCAAAGTGCGCTACGGGCTTGAGACCATGTGCGTTGGCGGCGGGCAGGGGATTGCCGCGATATTCGAAGCCGCTTAACCGGTTGCCTCTTTGCGTTCCGGGGCTTCTTTCAGGCAGTGAGCGACTTCGCGCAATGCCGAGGCCGCGGTGACGCCAAGTTTATCCAGTTTTCCCATGCGCGCGAGGGTTGCCAGCCCAATGGCGGCGGATGACAGGCCAAGGGCGCGGGCCTGGGCCTGGTCGGGCGGAAGGCCGTCGAGTTCGAGCGGTTCACTTACGGTCTGGAACAATGAGATGAGACGGCCGAGCAGTATGCGTTCGGAGCCCGGGTTCACCCCGCCCTGATCCAGGTCCATGTTGAAGATGGTGTGGGCGGTTGCAAAAGCTTCTGCGGCTGCGGCTGCGCGTTCTGCGGCGTCGCGCGACGAGGTTGAGCGGAGTTGCCTGGTGAGGCTTGCGAGTTCGTGAACCGCGAGTTCGGACAGGATGGCAGCTTTGGAGTGGAAATAGAAATAGACTGCGCCGGGTACGTATCCCGCTTCGGTGGCGACGGCGCGGATCGTGAGACCCTTGGCGCCATCGCGCGCGAAGACACGGCGAGATGCGGCCAGGATTTCTGCTCGCTTGTAGGCGTGTGATGCTTCGCGGCGTTCTTCCCGCCTACGGTGCGGCGGTGGTTCTGCATGAGACAACTTCGTATCCCCCCGAATCGAATTCTCCCTGAAAGACATGGCGGCTATTTGAACGGCGTTCAACGTATTAGAAGCGATAGAAGGGCTTCGACACACCTTCTGCGATGGGCTCGCCAGAGTCCCTTTCGCGTACGGCTTCCTTGAATCCTTTTTCTTCGGCACGTTGCTTGAACCACACACCTTCCGGCGAATGTCGCGCAATTCCGTCAAAAAGAGTGGCGAACATTTGGGTCTGGGCGAGGCCCATCGATTCAACCGACTGATTGACGACCAGTTTCATCATCATCAACTGGTTTTTTGGTACGGCTGAGATGCGTGTCGCCAATGCCACAACATGCTCATTAAGTTCAGGTTCGGGAACGGCAGCTGATACCAGCCCCATCGCTAGGGCTTCTTTTCCCGTGATCAAGTCGCCGGTGAAGAGCATGCGCTTGGCGCGCTCTGCGCCCAGACGATAGACCCACATCATCGGTGTCGGTACGCCCCAAACGCGAGAGGGCGGGTAGCCGATCCTGGCGTCGTCGGCCATCACCACCAGATCGCAGCACAGCGCGATGTCGCTGCCACCGGCGACGGCATGGCCTCGGACTTTGGCAATGGTTGGTTTGTTCGAACGCCAGAGGCTCATGAAATCCTGGGTGTTGCGGTACATCATGGCGAAGTCGACCATGGGATCCCACGGTCCAGCCAATGCGTCCTGGCCGCCAGAGGCTTTGCTTTTCTGTTCGGCGAATTCCACGAGGTCGTAGCCGGCGCAAAACGAACGGCCGGCGCCCGTCAAAATGATGCAGTGGACGGCGTTGTCGTCGTTGGATTTCTCAACGGCTTCGCGGATTTCCTGAGGCATGCCACGGGCAATGGCATTCAGTCTTTCAGGCCGGTTCAGCGTGATGGTCGCCAGCCGGCCTTCAGTTTCGTAAGAGAGATGCTGGAAGCTCACACGCGGAAGAACAGCAAAAGTCCAAGGACGGCTTCGCCCGCCAGCAAGCCCCAGATGATGGGGCTCGTTGGACGCTCAAGCCAGGCTGCGTAGCCTCGTCCGGCTGCCATGCCGATCAAGGCCAAGCCGGTGGTGAACATAATGCCTGCGCGAAAGTCCGAATAGACCATCGCGACAAACAGAGCGACGGCGATGGCGATGCCAAAGCCGCCGTAGATGGCGCGGGTTTCGCTGCGCGACTCGGCCGTCGAGAGCTCGATGTTGGTGACACGGGTGATGTATTGCGGGCGCCAAAGCAGAGCGCCGCCCATGGACGCGAAGAATAAAAATCCGATTGTGAGTGAGAACATGAGCGTCAGTGCTCCCTTTTGCAGGTGATTCTGGAAGGATGTCATGAGGCGTGCAGTTCTCACAACCCTTATTGCCTTGCGGCGAGGTCCTTCATTATTTCCTCGAAACCTCCTCCTATCGCGTTAACGCGGACTTCGCGGTAGGTGCGTTCGACCCTGCTGCCGCGCATGTAGCCGCTGCCGCCCAGGATTTCGCCATTCTGGACGCGCGGGGGTGTCCCCCCCGGTCACCCCCCCTATTGCATGCAATTCTTGCAATAAGGTCCCCCATTAACCGCAAGGTTGGCGCAAATGGATTTTCGCCATGCAAATTCTGCGACGGGCTGCCGCATGATTTTGATTTGGGATTTACGGGGTGATGCGTCGGTAATTTCTCTTTCGACAGATGAAGTTATTGTCAGAACAAATATGGAACTGATAATTTCAAAAGTCAAGAGGTTTGGGCCAAGCCGGGTGCGGTTTCAATAGGGCGGATTGGGCGCGTCTTTGTTTTCTTTTTTCCAGGCGACGGCTTTCATCAGGGCGTTGCGGAACTCGGTGGCATTGCCGGGCAGGCCTTCGACGGAACGCACCCAAAACGGCGTGTAGTTGCCGAGAATGGCGACGCGCGTTTCGTCTGAGTGGTTGGTGGATGAGTCGTGCCAGAGGCCGCCGTGGGAGAGGATCAACGACCCTGCCGGGCAGAGGATCGGTATCGAGTTGGTGTGGAATTCCGGGCGATCGGGGCGGCGGCGGGCCTTTTGACTGTGCGGCAGGACGCGTGTGGCGCCGTTGCCTTCGGTGAATTCGTCGAGCACCCAGATCGCCTGCACTTGCATGGGCGGCTCGGGAAAGGGTTCGCGCATGACAGAGTAGGGATAGTCGACATGCACGCCTTGGGGTGGGGCGCCTTTTGTCAAGGCGTGCGCCGAGAGGCCGCCCATAACGAACCCGTCGCCGAGCATGGTGCTCGCGACCTGGCGGATGAGGTCGTGACTTGCGAGGTCCATGAAAATGTCCCCGCGACCGGAGAGGCGCAGACGCCAGCGGCCGTGCTGGGTGATCAGCTTGCCTGCCGCGCGGTCTTCGCCGGCGAGAGCGAGGATGAGGTTGCGGGCCTCCTGGGCGCGTTCGCGGGTGATGAGTGCGGGCAGAACGGCATAGCCTGGACCGGTTTGAAGTTCAGCAGCGATGCCGGCAATGTTCATCGTTAGGCATCGGCTTTTACGGTGGCAAGTTCATTGCCGTTGGGGTCAAGAAAGTGAAAGCGGCGACCACCGGGGAAGGAAAAAATTGGCTTGGTGATTGTGCCGCCGGCTTTTTTGACAGAAGCCAACGTGGCTTCGAGATCATCAACGTCGATCACCGTCAAAGGGGCTTTCGTTGCGTCAGCCATGTCGCCTTGCAGGCCCAAATCGACATCGCCTGTCACGGTTGCGGCGTAGCTTGGTCCGAATTCGGTTAGCGACCAGCCGAATGCGTCGGCGTAGAATTTCTTTGCCGCGGCAATGTCTTTGGCGGGGAGTTCGACGTAGTTGATGCGGGCCATGGTTTTCTCTGTGTGGGTTTAGACGGGCTTTAAGGTGACGAGCGATTGACGCATCGCGACCTGGTCACCTGGTTTGATGGCGATGGTGTCGATGGTGCCGTCGGAGGCGGCGCGCAGTTCGTGTTCCATTTTCATGGCTTCGAGGATGACGAGGATTTGGCCTTTGGCGACCGTGGCGCCTGCGTTCGCGTTGACCTTGACGATGCGGCCGGCCATCGGTGCGCGGATGACGTTGGCGCCTGCGCCATCCTTGCGCTCGGCGGGGGCGTAGGTGTTGTCTTCGAAGAGGGCGTCACGGCCGTCGATGACGACGTGCACTTGGTTTTCAGCAAACCTTGCTGTGATGATTTGCAGTCCCCCCTCAGGACCTCGCATTTCGGCCCTGACACTGTTGCCGTTTGGGTGGACGCTTGTTATCGCGTGACCGCTGCATCTGAAGTTCTCAACGACGTGCGTAGATGTGTTGCTGCGTTCCTTGAGTGTTATCAGTGAGCGCATGATGCCATTTGAACGGAAGGGTTGGCCTGCTCCATGATCGAGGAAAATGGCGACGGCAGGCGCGTGAGAGAGTTTACAGTTGTTTTCTGAAAAGGCTGGTCTATTCGACAACCAATCGATTGTGCATTTGCCTCGTTGGAACTCTGGACTTGCTAACAAATCTAGCAGGAAGTTTCGATTTGTACGAATGCCTGAGGGTGGGAGTGCCTTCAGTTGGTGGGTGAGGTTGGCAATTGCCTCAGCGCGCGTTGTTCCTGTTGCAATGATCTTGGCGAGCATAGAGTCGTAGTGGCCTGATACGTGGATGATTTCACCTGCGCTGTCGATCCTTGTTTCCCCGCTGCAAATTTCTGCGATGCCGGTTTGGGGCTTGAAGCTATCTGCAGGGTCTTCGGCGCAAAGCCGCGCTTCAATCGCATGGCCTTGAATTTTGATCAGTTCTTGTTTGGCCAGTGGATGGTCGGCTTTCTTGGCAAAGGTGTTGAGAAACGAGATTGTCAGCGGCTTACTCATGGCGACATCGAATTGCATTGCGATCAAGTTCGTACCCGTGACTTCTTCGGTGACAGGATGTTCGACTTGGATTCGCGTGTTCATTTCAAGGAAGTAGAAGTTTCCGTCGCGGTCGAGGAGGTATTCGACAGTGCCGGCGTTCGTGTAGTTCACTGCCTTGGCGAGGGTAACAGCGGCTTGGCCCATGCGGTTGCGCAGGTCTTCGCTGAGGCCGGGCGCGGGTGCCTCTTCGATGATCTTCTGGTTGCGTCGCTGGACGGAACAATCGCGCTCGCCCAAGTGAATGATGTTGCCGTGGCTGTCGCCGAAGATTTGAACCTCAATGTGGCGGACGTTTTCGAGAGCCTTCTCGAGGATCATGCGGTCGGAGGCGAACGCAGAGAGCGCTTCGCGGCGTGCGGAGGCGAGGGCGTCAAGGAAGGCGCTTTCTTCTGTGACCTTGCGTTGACCGCGCCCGCCGCCGCCGAGCGCTGCTTTGATCAGCACCGGCCAGCCAATCTGCTTTGCTTCGGCGAGGAGTTTCGCGCCCGATTGGTCGTCGCCGTCGTAGCCGGGGATGACGTGGATACCCGCTTTGCGCGCTATTTCCTTGGCGTTGCCTTTGTCGCCCATGGCGCGGATGGCGTCGGGTGATGGGCCGATCCATACGAGGCCTGCGTCGATGACGGCTTGGGCAAAGTCGGGGTTTTCGGAGAGGAAGCCGTAGCCGGGGTGGATTGCTTCGGCGCTGGTTTGCTTGGCGGCGGCGAGGATTTTTGCGGGGTTCAGGTAGGATTCCGCTGAGGGTGATGCGCCGATGTGAACGGCGGTGTCAGCTTCATGGACTTGCAACGCATTTTTGTCCGCTTCGGAGTAGACGGCTATTGACCGCAAACCTGCGGCTGACGCTTCTCGCACAATGCGCACGGCAATCTCACCGCGATTGGCGATGAGGACGGATTTGAAAGGGCGGTGGTGCATCAGAGGGCCCCCATCCCCTGCAGCACGCCTTCGCAAGTGCTCCGGCGCGCGAAGCCACTTCCCCCGCAAGCGGGGGCAGACAGAAAAACTTGTGACTTCCTCCGCTTGCGGGGGAAGTGCCTGCGCAGCTCTTGCTGCTGCAGGGGATGGGGGGAAGTCATGTCAGTTCCCCCGGCCCGGCAGGGTGCCCATATGTTTGGCTATGATTTGGAGCATCACCTCGTCGGCGCCGCCGCCGATGGAGGCCAGGCGTCCGTCGCGGAATCTTCGGGAGACCGGGGTTTCGGACATGAAGCCCATGCCGCCCCAATATTGCAGGCAGGCGTCGTTGATGGTGCGTTGCAAGCGGGCGGCTTTGAGTTTGGCCATGGAGGCGAGTTTGGTCATGTCTTCGCCGGCGATGTAGCGCTCGACCGCGACCCAGGTGAGGGCGCGCAGGGCTTCGAGTTCGGTTTGCAGTTCGGCGAGTTTGAAATGCACGACCTGATTGTCGAGGATCGATTTGCCGAAGGCTTTGCGTTCGCGGGTGTAGGCGATGGTCTCGTCGATCGTGCGCTGCAGGCCGGTGAGGGCCGCGAGGGCTGCATACATGCGCTCTTCCTGGAATTGTACCATTTGATAAGTGAAGCCCAGGCCTTCTTCACCGATGCGGTTGCGTTGGGGTACACGGACGTCGTCGAAGTGAATCTGCGCGGTGTCACTGGAATGCATGCCGAGCTTTTTCAGGGTGCGGGCGACGGTGACGCCTTTGGTTTTCATCGGCACGCAGATCATTGTTTTGTTGCGATGGGCGGGGGCGTCGCCAGTGTTGGCGAGCAGGCAGATCCAGTCGGCTTGGGCGCCGTTCGTCGTCCACATCTTGCCGCCGTTGATGATGTAGTCGGCGCCGTCATGGCGCGC
>JANOFD010000756.1:0-1176 GCA_031413455.1 Rhodobiaceae bacterium | reverse complement strand
TCTCAGCCCTCGCCCTCAAATCCTTCACCCGCCAAGGCATGAAAATCATCACCGGCGCCACTGTCGAGAAACTGACCAAGGGCGCAGACAACGTCACAGCTTCAATCAAGACCAAAGACGGCAAAACCCAAAGCCTCACATTCGACCGCGCAATCTCCGCCGTCGGCATCACCGGCAACATCGAAAATCTGGGCCTTGAGACAATCGGCGTGAAGGTCGACCGCGGTCATATCGTCGTCAATGAATGGGCCGAGACCAATCACCCCGGTCTCTACGCCATCGGTGACGTTGCAGGGCCACCATGGCTCGCGCACAAGGCCAGCCATGAAGGCGTCATCGCCGTCGAACGCATCGCCGGCGTCAAGGGCCTGCATCCACTCGATGTCTCGAAAATTCCCGGCTGCACCTATTGCTGGCCGCAGGTGGCCTCCGTCGGCATGACTGAAGCCACAGCCAAAGCTGCAGGTCGCGAAGTCAAAGTCGGCCGCTTTCCATACATGGGCAACGGCAAAGCCATCGCCTTGGGCGACACCGAAGGCCTGATCAAAACCATCTTCGACGCCAAAACCGGCGAACTCCTCGGTGCCCACATGATCGGCGCTGAGGTCACCGAACTCATCCAGGGCTACACTATCGCCCGCACGCTGGAGTCCACCGAAGCCGAACTCATGCACACCGTCTTCCCGCATCCGACATTGTCAGAAATGATGCACGAGGCAGTTTTGGACGCCTATGGCAGGGTGGTTCATGTGTGAGCGCGGAAGAAGCGGGGAGGCATCGCGCCTCCCCAAGTTTAGGGGTTATCGACGGGTGAACTAAATAATGATGTCTGCCTGCGTGATAAGTCCAAACCCGACACCTTGCACGTGGAGATGGAAGTAGTCACCCGTCGTGGTGTTCCAGAAGTCAAACAAGGTTGAGCCGTCGCTGGCACCGCCTTGCGCACCGTTCCAGTCTGGCTGATTCAAGAAGGTAAGATCGAGTAAGTCCAAACCGTCTTCAAACGAGTTGATCGTCATTGTGCCCGTGGCTTGCGGCAATATTTCGAAGATATCGGCGAAACCGTTGCCATTTGGATTAACCCATGGTGCTGCGATTAGATCCGTAGTGCCACCGATCATATCGTTGAGGGTCATCGTGCTGCCCGCTGACACACCTTGCAGGTTGATGGTGACC
>JANOFD010000755.1:0-3426 GCA_031413455.1 Rhodobiaceae bacterium | reverse complement strand
GCCCGCAACCCGATGTGCGGACGGATGCCGAGTTCACTCGCGGTCTTGATGATCAGCTCGAGTTCCGCGTAGCGGTCGACCACGATCACCGGCGTGCGGAGCGGAACTTTGCGCAACGAACTCATGGGCGGGTCAACATGGCTTCACTGTGCCCAATGTGTACTCCAGCGAACGTGAAGAGCTTGAGGCGCTGGCTTCGCGCGTGACGCTCAGCGATTTGTCCGCCCGCCAGTGCTGGACCTTTGATGGCCCGGACGCCGGCATCTATTTGAGTTTCGCCACCATCACAGACGTCACCACGCTCGAGCCCGGACAAACCACGCGCACCCTGTGGTGTGATGATCAGGGCTACGCCCGGGGCGACGGCACCATTGTGCGCTTCGGCAAAAGCCAGTTTGAACTGACAACCAGCGTGCGCGACTTCGCCTGGATGCTGGATGGAACGCTGGGCTTTGATGTCAAGGTCGCCAACGCAACAGGCACGCGCGCCGTCATTGGCGTCAAAGGTCCACTCGCTTCCAGTCTGCTGTCGGTCGCAGGGTTCACCGGCGCCCCCGCCAACAAAGGTGAAGTCGTGCAGCCCAGCTGGCGCCCGGCGCAAATTGCCTTGATGCGCGACGCAACAGGTGAAGGCTACGAATTGTGGACGCAAGCCGATGACGGCGTCATCGTCTGGGATCGCTTGTGGCGCTCAGGCGCGGGCTTGGGTGTATCGCCGATGGGGGCAGCAGGCCTGGAAACGCAACGCATAGAAAACGCAAGTCCCATCGCCGGATTCGATTGGTGGCCCGCACAGCTGTCCCCTGATCTCACTGATTGCCGAAGCCCGGTGGATTTGGGCTTCAGCCCGGATCCGCTGCGCCGCTTCAATGGCTCAGCCCAGGTTGCCCGCGCGCTCAGGACAATGCGGCTTGTGCAAGTGTGCGCCGATGAAACAATGAGTGTGGGCGGGCTCACCGCACGCGGCGCATCCGTCGGCATTGTGACCTCCCAAACCTGGTCCGAAAGCCGGTCGCGTGCGTTTGCGTTAGCTTGGATCAAAGAAGACGCAGCCAGCCCCGGCACTCAACTCATGGCCAGCGGGCCGCGCGGCCCAGTGCGCGCCGAAATCATTCGCGACGCATTTTCCAAGCTCCCGGGGCTCGTCTAAAACTTGTCTACGACAGACGCGAATGATGCGATGGTGCCGCTGGCCGCACGCTCGGGCGGCAATTTTCTATCGACATCGTAAGCCTCGAGCCCGGCCGCACGCGCCGCGTCCGTTTCGGCAGCCGCATCCGAGAAGAACACAATCGCATTTGGCGGCAGCGCCAGAGCCGCAGCAATTCGGGTGTAAGATGCAGGCCCTGCCTTTGGGCCCGTCGTCGTATCGAAATATCCGGAAATCAATGGCGCGAGATCACCCGCAACGCTGTGCGCCATGTAGAGTTTTTGCGCCTCAACCGAACCTGAAGAGTAGATGCACAGCTTCAACCCGCGTCCTTGCCAAGCGCGGATCGCCTCGACCGCGTCCGGATAAAGATGAGCTTTGAGTTCGCCCGTTTGATAGCCTTCGCGCCAGACAATGCCTTGCAGCGTTTTCAAAGGCGTTATTTTTTTGTCTTCATCAATCCAGGCGATAAATTGTCCCGCCGCCGCTTGCGCATCAGCCAGCGCAAGCCCCGACGCCACGCGCGCGCCGGCAACCGTCGCAGCAACTTCAGCGTCAGCCCAGCGCGCCGAGAGAACGGCGTCCACCCGCGCCCGCGCAAACGGAAACAGCACATCACGAACGAAGGCGATGTCGCCGATCGTACCCTCGATGTCGAGCAGGACGGCTTTGATCACGCGGCGTATTTCGGGATCGCGTCGGCAATTTTGTCGCCGGTGAACTTGGCGACCCAGCCTTCCGGCGTCGTAAACAACCGGATGGCGGCAAAGTAAGGCCTGGGCCCCATGTCGAACCAATGCCGTGTATAGGCGGGCACCGACAAAAGATCGCCCGCCTCGCACACGACCTGCAGAACTTGCTCTTTGTTGCGCAGATAGAAAGCGCCCGCACCTTCGACGAAAAAGCGAACCTCGTCGTCGTCGTGTGTGTGTTCGGACAAGAACTTTTCCCGCATGGTATCACGGTCAGGGTGCTCTGGATGCATGCGGACCACATCCACGGAATGATACCCGCCGAGCTTTTTCAACCGGTCGACATCGCGCGCATAGGCCTGCAGCACAGCGTCCTGGCCAGCGCCCGCAGGCAAGACGACAGAGGCCTCCCAGCGTTCGAAGCGCACGTCGAAAGGGATAAGCGCTTTCACAATGTCGCGCTGATCGCGGGTTGAAGATTGCGCTTGGCCGGATTTATTCAAATCGAACACTGTCACCATGGTCATGCCGGCATCCCTTTCATTTTCAAAACGAGCGAAAAAAGATAGTCGAACGCATCCAGATGGCGCAGCGTCTCCTGAACGTCTTGGCCCCATGCATACAGACCGTGCCCTGCCACCAACAGCCCCCAGCCAAGCCCATCCGTCTGCAACCGGCTTTCAACGCGCAGCGCCAAAGCCTCCATATCCTGGTCGTTGTCGAAGACCGGCACATCGATGCATGCTTGGTGTGTTTTGACGCCCTGTAATGCTTTTAACATCTCCAGTCCTTCAAGCCGGACCCGGCCTTTCTGCGCCAAGTGCAGCGAAGCCAGAACGCCTGTTTGCGTGTGAACATGTGCGACGGCACCGATGGCAGGTGCCATTCGATACATCAGATAGTGCAACGGCGCCTCCGCCGACGCGCGCGGATGCGTCGGGCCATTGATAGGCGCACGAATGATGCCTGCCGCTGTCAACGCACCTTTGTCGCCGCCGGACGCGGTAATCGCGCAATGCTCGCTGTCCAAACGGACGGAAAAATTCCCGCTGGTTGCCGGAATCCAATGTCTGCTGCCCGCATGATGCGCCAGAGCGATCACACCCTTATAGGCAGCGTCTGGAATGTTTACAGATGGGGCGGCAACGTTCATTTTCGTGGGCTATGCTCATGTCAACTGCCGTTAAATAGGGTGTTTCCCCCCTGTTTGCCACCCCATAAGCAATAAAAAACCCCGGACACTGCGCGAGCGCCCGGGGCTTAAACTCAAACCGCGCCGGGTTTAGCCGCCGCCGCGAATCTCGCTCCAGAACTTGACGATCTCTTCCTTGTTCTTCAGGCGAACCTGGAATGTGCCTGATTCAAGAAACGCCTTCACGTCGCGAACAAATCCCATTTGTTTGAGTTGCTCGTCCGTGTAGTCGTTGAAGATCGTTGTGTTGGCCGGACCGTTGTTCAATTCTTCCAGCTGATACTTCATCGCTTCGGCCGAAATGCCGCTGTCGATCAGCGCATAGGCCTTTTCGATATTCTTCGATTCGGTCGACCACGACATGCTGTTTGGCCCGCAAGCAAACACGTCTC
>JANOFD010000754.1:0-7560 GCA_031413455.1 Rhodobiaceae bacterium | reverse complement strand
CCCTATGCAGTGGGCAGTGTTTCCAAGGCCCTGACGGCTGCGGTCGTGATGCGGCTCGCCGATCAAGGGCGGATCGATTTGGACAAAGATATTCGGGTCTACGTGCCTGGGTTTCCAGCGAAATCGCATATCGTGACGACGCGGCAGCTGCTCTCACATCAGGCCGGCATCAGGCATTATCGTTTTGCGCTGTCGCCGCCGACATTTTCCGAGTTCGGTTCAACCGTTCAGTACGGTTCGGTGCGTGAAAGCCTGTCCGTGTTCGACGCCGACCCGCTACTGTTCGAGCCCGACACGGCATTCAGTTACAGCACCTTTGGCTACACCTTGTTGAGCGCTGTGGTCGAAGGCGCTGCGGGGCAGCCGTTTTTGGAAGTCATGCAGAACGAATTGTTTTTGCCGGTTGGTATGGCAGCTTCGGGTGGCGACGACAAATTGCGCCCTATTGCCGGGCGGGCTGCAGACTATCAAAGTGTTGGCCGTGATGAGCATGTATTGGCTGCGCCCGAAACCAATAGCAGTGGCAAATGGGCGGGAGGCGGAATGCGATCGACTCCAACCGATCTTGCCAGGTTTGGTGCGGCTCTACTGGACGGGCGCATTGTGTCGCCGCAAACGCGGGAAGTTATGTTCACGCCGCGCAAGCTTAAGAACGGCAAGGTCAATCCGCAAGACTACGGATTGGGATTTCGCATCGATACGATCAGCGACCCTGCCTATCCGGGTAAGTCTTGGCGTGCGGTGCATCATGGCGGGGTGGCCGTAGGGTCGCAAGCGATGCTGGTGCTTTTGCCCGAACAGAATGTGGTGGTTGCCATCACGGCTAACGCGACAACACAACCGCCAGGGTTCGGGATGTTCGATGCAGCGACCGACCTGGCTCTGATGATTGCAAACTGGTAACCGGGCACGATGAAGCTTCGCGCCCGGGATGAGTTTTGTGTTTTGCTATGGCGCGTATTTGAACGACAGCATTACGCGGGCGCGGTAGGCGACGACCTTGCCGTTGTCATCAAGGCGCATATCGAGCTTTGTCACTTCGGCGACGCGAAGGTCGCGTAAGGATTTTGCCGCGGCTTCGACGGCGTTTTTTGCGGCGTCTTCCCAGGATGTTTTGCTGGTGCCGATCACCTCAGTTACACGATAGACGCCGGTTTCGTTGGAACTTGATTTCTTCGCCATGAACGTTCCTCTTGTCTTGTCTGCAGCAGACCCTTCGGGGGCGTGCCTGCAGTCCAGCATAGAGGGAAAATTAGGGATTGCCGACTGTGCAATGCACTATTTCGTCTGGCCACCCTTGTAATAGTCGCGCATAAGTTCGTGCGACCATGCGGGCTGCCTGATCGTGCCGATGGGCTCGAATTCCCGCATATATGGCTTGATGTCGAGCACGGGCGTCCCGTCGATGGCGTCGAGGGCGCGCACTGTCATGACCATGTCATCAACCTTGATGATGCTGCAGCGCGATAGACCGATGCGGTTTGGCCGGGCTTTACCGCGTTGGCCGAATATGCCGACGCGGGGCCAGTCTTGGCGTCCCCGGGGATGGCGGGCGCCCTTTTCGATTTCGCCGGGTGCAACCCTGTGCATCAGAAACAGTATCTCTGCATGAGAAAATTCGCCGAGACCGAAGAGCGCCTCAGGGGTGAAGTGTTCCTTGTCCAAGTGGATTTCGCAGACCAGGTCGCCCCAGAAATCATCTACCGGTTCCAGGCGAGGGCTTCGGACAATGCCGACGGGCGTGACCGCGTAGCTGTTCACCTCGACAGCCCGCGCGTGGCGACGATGGTGATGGTGTAGCCGGCGATGACGTCGATGAGT
This sequence comes from Rhodobiaceae bacterium, assembly GCA_031413455.1. Taxonomy (GTDB): domain Bacteria; phylum Pseudomonadota; class Alphaproteobacteria; order Micropepsales; family Micropepsaceae; genus SZUA-430. Next base: position 5,739 of record JANOFD010000754.1, on the reverse strand, counting down.
TGCATTAGACCCAGCAGAAAAAATGTGGACGTTGTGAAACCCGGGATCGACATGAACTCAACCGCGAAGAACAGCAATGTCATGACGGCGATGCCGTGATTGACGAGCGAGAGCATGGGAGAGCCCACCGATTTCAGGATTTCAATAAAGAGCAATCCCATCCCGGCGGCGACGATCACGTCGGCTTGGGTCATGGCCCAGACGGTGCCGGAGAACATCGTTACCTGAAAGGCCGGACCCGCAAGCCAAGTATTGATTTGTGCCTGATCGAAGCCATAAACCGCAAACACCATAAAGTTGAAATAGATAAGCGGTAGGGCAAGAAGTGGAAACACGTCAAAGGTTGGTGATGAGGAACTTAGGCGCACGCGGCGCTGACGCATGGAACGCATGACTATTTCCCAACGTGATCAACTGATTCGATGAGTATAGTCTGCTGCGGCTGCGATCAATTTCTGAAAGTAGAAATTGAGGCGTCAATTTTTCTCAGGTGAAGTGTGAATGGCGGTGGCTAACTATTTCGGAAAGCTTGCATAATTTTGCTTGGGGAGTGGTGTGGCCGGTCTTTTTTGCGTTGTGTTGCAATCGCGCTGCACATTCGCTTTCAAGCTTTTGGTGGCATTGGATGAAATTCGACCGGAGGACTTACTGGTATTTTTTCTCCATTTGGGCGACTGATTTTTTTATGATCGCTTTCAGGGTGGGTAGATCGACGTCGGACAACCGCTTGATGTAGAGGCACGATACGCTTGTCGTGTGCTTGCCGAGTTTGGCCAGAAGCGGTTCGTAGCCCGAAAAACCTGGCATGATGTAAAGTGTCAGTGACTGTTTGCGTGGGCTTACGCCGATAATTGGCCAATCTCCCTTGCCGCCGCTGGCATAGACGTATTGGTATTTTCCAAACCCGATGATGCTGGTGCCCCACATCACCGGCTTGTTGTTGGTGATTTCAGCCATCATTTTTACGATTGCGACTGTATCAGCTTTTCGGTTTGCAGGCAGCGCTTTCAGAAAACTTGCCACACTTAACGATGTCTCTTTGGTCTTCGGCTCTGCCATGGCGTTCTCCGAACCGTGGAATGCTTTCGGGTTCGGTAATTGCACAGATTGCCGATGATTGATAGTTTGCTCCTGTCGATACCGCCGGGACGGTTTCTGCTTATGACCATCGAGACAATTTTTCCGCGTTTGAAACGGACCTGCGAAAGCGAGCGGTTCGAAGCGGTGCTGCGTTCCGGTTCGATCCCCGGCAGCATCGCCCGGCTTACAGATATTGACTGGGCAATGATCGGCGATTTGCTTCCGTGGATCGCCGTTGTTGATCCCGATGCTACGTATGGAACACTAAAATTTGTGTCGGCCGGTGTCCGCCTTGCGACCGCGTTGGGGTGCGAGCCGATTGGACTGGATTATCTTGAGTTTGTTGATCCCGCGATCAAGGGCGAGGCGTTCGACAGCACATTTTTGATGCTGAACCGGCCGTGTGGTTTGTGGCAGATCTCGCCGGCGTTGACGCGGGACGGTGGGAGAGTGCGTTTGGAATACACGGGCTATCCGGTATTCGACCATGACATCGGGCGTGGTCTGATTATGGGCTACGTCCAGCAAATAGGTTCACTCGTTTCCCCCATTGTGTCAGTGCAAAAGTCGACGGAGTGGAACTGGCTTGAAATGCGGAACAGGCTGGAACGCTAACTTGCTTTGGTTGATGGACGCGTTGTGCGTTCGGCGATGACTAACGCTGCCAGCAACAGCAACGCCGCCGCGAAGAATGGTGCGCCCAAGACGGGAAGGCTGCCTGCGCCGTCCTTCATGTCGATGGCCGCTGCAAAAATCTGCGGATAGAGAATGGGAGCAATGATGAACGATACGCCGTTCATGCTTCCAAGCGCGCCCTGGAGTTGGCCTTGTTCCGACGGACTGACGCGCTGTGACATGAGGGACTGCGCAGCGGGACCATAGAAGCTCCACAAAGCTGCAACCGGGATGGCAACCCAGACCCAAAACCCAGTCGAGCCAAAGGTGTAGATCAAGAAGCCGGAAATGCCGAAACACAGCCCCACGATAATTGCGCGCCGTTCGCCCAGAGCCTTGACGACAGGCCCGGTCAAGCCACCCTGAACAATGATACTTGTTACGCCAACGGCGGCGAGCGCGTAGCCGATCATCAACTGGTCCCAGCCATAGCGATACATCACGAACCAGGCGAATACCGTTGGATAGACATTGTGCGCGATCATGTAGAGAAATTGCGCGCTTGCCAGACCAAATAATTCCGGGTGCGAGCTTAAGAGCTTGAATGAGCTCAGCGGGTTGGCTTTGGCCAGCGAGAAGGCCTTGCTGCGCTTTTCCGGCGGCAATGATTCAGGCAAGATGAAATAGCCGTAGAGTGCGTTCAGCAGGCTCAACCCGGCGGCGATCCAGAACGGGAGGCGTGGATCTACGGCTCCCGTGACACCTCCCAGCAGCGGGCCCAAAACAAATCCGATGCCGAATGCGGCTCCCATCAGGCCGAAGGCAGCGGCACGTTTGTCCGGCGGAGTTATGTCGGCGATGTAGGCATTGGCGGTGCCAAAACTTGCAGCGGTGATACCTGACAGCGCGCGGCCAAGGAACAACCACCACAGGTCGGGAGCGAGGGCCATCAGGATATAATCAAGACCGAGGCCTGTCATCGAAATCAGCAACACAGGCCTGCGCCCGAAACGATCAGACAACGCGCCCTGGATGGGCGTGAAGACAAATTGCATTACTGCCCATACCAATCCCAGCACGCTTCCGATGCGCACGGCGTCGGCCTGGCTTCCACTCATGAAGCTCTCGATGAGTTTCGGCAGGACCGGAATGGTCACACCCATGGCCAAGACATCGAGTGTCAGAGTGAAGAAGATGAAAATGACCGCAGCCCGCGAGGGCGCAAGGATTGCAGGCGTCGTCGGAGCGGCATTATTGGTCATGCAATTCCCTGGAGGCGCACTTTGATTTGTGCAATCGGTCTTAGCGATTTTTGCGTCACAGTGCGATTGCAAATGTCAGCCTGAAAACGCGCGCGGATAGGTGACCGTCCAGCGCTGTGAGCGAACGCACCCGGGGGTGAGCTCGAGTGCCATAAATGCGTCGCCGGCATACGGCGCGTCGAGCAATCTTGCCAGCAGATTTGAGAAGCCGAAGCGGACATAGTAGTTCGGGTAGCCGAGGACAGTAGATGTGACTTTGAGCCGTGAGTAGGCGATGTGGCCGATGATCTGATCGTCGATCAGGGCCACCAGTTCAAGCGACATGTCGCCATCGCGCCGCAGAGCCTTGACGATTGCGCTCTCGCTTGAGCCTGAAAATGCTGCCGAGATTGTGGTGGCAATCGCGGGATCATCAGCCGTTTCGCGTACACGAATGATTGAATGCCAGTCCATCGCCCGCCGGCCTAGACTGTGTACTGTGCTTCAGCTTGACGCGGACACTGGACCGGGTCTGAATCAGCCACTGCTTGCACCTCACATGAGTGAACGAATATGCTTATTCGCACGGATCAACTGGAACAGCAAAAGCGCAAAATGCGGGCGCTGAGTTGCGCGTTCGCGGTTTGCGTTGCTGATAACGCAAGTCTAACTGCTGACTGCGAATTCGATTCTTGGAGAATGTCATGACTTGGTTGTTTCGGCCTTTCCGCCTGTTTGCGCTGCTGCTCATTTTGACGGGAAGTTTGGCGGCCCTTTCAGGTGCACATGATTACAAGTTAAGGTCTGTTTCGATTGCGCATCCCTGGGCTATGCCAACGGCACCGGGCGCGCGCACTGGCGCGGCGTTCTTGAAAATCAGTAATCGCGGGAAAACTGCAGTCCGGCTTACCGGCGGTTCCAGTCACTTTGCTGGTGGTGTAGAGATTCATTCAATGTCGATCGATGACGGAATTATGCGGATGCGTCACCTGCAAGACGGGTTGGTCATTCCGGCCGGCGGGGCGGCGGAGTTTCGGCCTGGCGGATTGCACTTGATGCTTACGGGGTTGCAGCGGCCGCTGGTCTTGCATGACCGCGTGCCACTGACCTTGCATTTCGAAGGCGGGGCAAAAATCAGTGTGGTTCTGTTTGTGGATCAACCGGCGGGTACGCCCACGCATCAGGGGCACTGAGCGATGTTGCGCTTTGCGCGCTTTCCTGTCTTGGCACTGGTTGCGGTGCTGATCTTTCTGGTGCTTGGTATTGCCGTTGGATTTTTGCAATCCAATGGCAAGGCGCCGGCGCAACTGCAACAAGGGGGGCCCGTTGTTGCGCCGTTTCAACTTGTCGACCACTTGGGCAGAGCCGTCAGTGAGCGAGATATGCTCGGTCGGCCTGCGGTTTTGTTTTTTGGCTTTACCTATTGTCCCGATGTGTGCCCGGTGACGCTGGCGTCGTTGTCTGCGGCGCTTGGAAAAATGGGAAAAGCTGCTGACAGCATCGGGGTGTTTTTTGTTTCAGTTGATCCGGAACGTGATCCGCCAACGGTGATCAAGGCGTATCTGTCGGCGTTTGATCCGCGTATCCGTGGCCTGACCGGCGCGCCCGACCAGATTGCTGCGCTGGCAAAATCGTTTGGAATTTATCACGCCAAGGCCGAGTCGGGCGGTGAATCCTATACAATCGATCACACGGCTTCGGTCATTCTTGTTGATGCAAGCGGACAATTTCAGTCGACGATCGCTTATGGCGAGAATGCAGACGTCGCGCTGGCAAAGCTGCAACGGCTGGCGCGAGGGGAAGGCGGGTAGAGCGCGTGTTCGTTACACTTGGCGAGCAACGACTTTTCTTTGATGTCGTGGGGGCGAAGCTTGCGATTGATGGACCGCGTATGCGCGAAGTGCCAACCCTGTTGGTGTTGCATGGTGGCCCCGGGTTCGACCACACAGGCCTGCGGCCAGGATTGGACGCGTTGTGTGATGTGGCGCAGGTGATTTATCTGGATCACCGGGGCAACGGGCGCAGCGTTCCCAGCGATCCCAGGACGTGGAGTCTGGTGCGATGGGGCGATGACGTTCATGCTTTTTGTCAGGTTCTGGGTATTGATAAACCCATTGTTCTTGGGCAGTCGTTCGGCGGCATGGTTGCGCAATCGTACGTCACGCGTCATCCGGAGCATGCGCGCGCTGTCATACTTTCAAGTACGGCAGCGCGCATGGATTTTGAGTCCTGCTTTGCCATTTTTCAAACCAAAGGCGGCGCCGAGGCGCGTGAAATTGCCAAGCGGTTTTGGACTTCGGGCGATGATGCGTCGTTTGAGGACTACATGCGTGTTTGCATGCCACTTTATAACACCACGGTCGCGGAAGACGGCGTCAATTCACGGGCGCGTGCGATTATGCGGCGCGAGGTGTACCGGCATTTCTCGTTGCCTGGATGCGAGATGCACCGAATGGATTTCAGGCCGTCTCTCGCCCGTGTGACGTGTCCGGTGCTTGTGTTGGCGGGTGATGAGGATCCAGTCACGCCACCTCATTTGGCGCGGGAGATAGCGTCATCGATCCCGGCCGCGCTCGTCTCGCTCCAGGTTTATGATAGTTGCGGTCACGGCGCATTTCGCGACAAGCCCCGGATTGTTCTCGATGCGATCCGGCAATTCATTCTGCAGTTGCAATGACCAGTGATATGCGCTTTGCGGATATTAAGGTTAAATCGGCTTAATGCCTTGCGGATGCCGAGGTGAGCAGTCCAAATGAGTTGCTAATATGGCGGGCATCCAAGACTATCGGCGTGCGGGGTGATT
>JANOFD010000753.1:0-5382 GCA_031413455.1 Rhodobiaceae bacterium | reverse complement strand
CGCCGAATCAGTCAACGCTCCGTCATCAACCACCGGCGTGGTAGCCTGAGCCACCACGATCTGCCGCCGTGACGCTGGTTGATCGGGAACCGGGGTCTGGGCCGCCACCGTCGCCGAAATGGAAAACACACACAGCATTACCGCCCAGGCCCGCATCATCGGCAAAGTGTAGTGCAACAACGATTGGAATCGGCGCCATGGCGGAGCAACACAGGCCCGGTGACGGGCGTATAGGGAAACACATGGCGTATCGACGGTTTGTGAGTGGACGGGTCGCGGCGGTGCTGGTCGCGGCTCTGGTGATGATGGCGGGGCCGGCGGAGGCACAGACCTCGGTGAAGGTCTTTGTCGATTGCGCCCAGTGTGATTTCAACAACCTGCGGCAGGACATCATAGCACAACAGGAATTTCTTCATTTAACCGTGGTTCAAATCTTTATCTTCTTTTGTTGCATGGAATGGATTTAATTGAATACTTTAGTATATGTTAATCAGATTCGACAGAACCTAAGTTATTGTATTTAAGAATAGTATTGACGTTTTTCCATTTCTGGGGGATTCGGTGGTGGGTGAGCGCCGCCAAGCGTAACCTTTTGCCGCTTGCGACCGTGCTGGACGACATCCCGGCATTGGCCGTAACGGAGCAGGAGGCCGCTCAGCTTCGGCTGGGCAGGGCAATTCTCGCGCGTGGCCGAGTCTCTCTCCGAGAAGGGGCTGCAGATGACGGTGAGGCCATTACCGGCCCAACCGTTTATTGCCGCAGCCGTTCCGGCGATCCTGTTGCGATCGCCATTTTCGAAAGGGGAGAGTTGAGGCCAACGCGGGTATTCAACTTTTCACAATAAGGACAAATCCCGATGTCGTTGAATCCAGACCGCAAGCTTGCCGTCATCAAAGAATACGCCACCAAGAGCGGCGACACAGGTTCACCTGAAGTGCAGGTTGCCGTGTTGTCTGAGCGTATCAACGGGTTGACCGATCACTTCAAGAGCCACGTGAAGGATAACCATTCGCGGCGTGGATTGCTGAAGATGGTGTCGCAACGCCGACGCTTGCTTGACTATCTCAAAGGCGCCGACAAATCGCGCTATGAGGTGCTGATTTCCAAGCTGGGTCTGCGTCGATAAGCGAACCCCGGCGATTGCAAGAGAGGTGGGCGTGTATTGTCCTCCCGAATTTTAATACGGGATCGCGCGCTTTTGGGTGCGCGGCCGCGAGCGGATGCGCATTCGCGCTTCTGCCTCAATACGAGTTTCCCTGCGAGAAATGAGCAGAGAAGGCTGGCCGCAATCCGGCGGCGGCAAAATCAGGACTGATAAGAATGTTCGACATTCATAGAGAAGAAATCGATTGGGGTGGGCGTAAGCTCACGCTGGAAACAGGACGTATTGCACGCCAAGCAGATGGAGCCGTGCTTGCGTCTCTTGGCGAGACGACAGTCATGGCGACTGTAGTTTCAGCCAAATCGCCGAAGCCCGGCATCGATTTTTTACCGCTTACCGTCAATTACCAGGAAAAAACCTTTGCGGCCGGACGTATTCCCGGTGGTTATTTCAAGCGTGAAGGGCGCCCGACTGAGCGCGAGACGCTTATTTCCCGTCTGATCGACCGTCCCATCCGACCGTTGTTCGTCGATGGCTATCGTTGCGATACGCAAGTTATCGTCACGGTGCTGTCACACGATCTGGAGAGCGATCCCGATATCGTTGCCTTGGTGGCAGCCTCGGCCGCGCTGACGCTTTCGGGTGCGCCGTTCCAGGGACCAGTTGGTGCTGCGCGCGTTGGCTATATCAACGGCGAGTACGTGCTGAACACGCAAATCGACAAGATGCCTGAGTCATCGCTCGATCTGGTCGTCGCAGGCACGACGGATGCGGTGTTGATGGTGGAATCGGAAGCGAAGGAACTTTCCGAGAGCATCATGCTGGGTGCCGTCATGTTCGGTCACCGGTCGATGCAACCCGTAATACAGGCCATTATCCGGTTGGCGGAACGGGCGGCAAAAGAGCCGCGCGACTTCAACCCGCCCGACAACAGCGCGCTCTATGCCAAAGTGAAGTCGATGGCAGAAAGCGATCTCCGCCTGGCTTACCGCGAACGGCAGAAGCAATCTCGTTACAAACTCATTGATGCTGTGAAGAAACGCGTCATGCAAGAATTCTCCGGTGACGGGAAAGCCGACGCGTTGGTTGTCAGCGGTCTGTTCAAGGATTTGGAAGCGGCCATTGTGCGTAACGATATTCTCGATACGGGCACGCGCATCGACGGGCGTGATGGCAAAACTGTCAGGCCTATCGTGAGTGAGGTTGGCGTGTTGCCACGGACGCACGGCTCGGCTTTGTTCACGCGTGGAGAAACCCAGGCGCTTGTTGTGACGACGCTGGGTACGGGTGAGGACGAGCAGTATGTCGACTCGCTCGAGGGAACCTACAAGCAGCACTTCATGCTGCACTACAATTTCCCTCCATTCTCGGTTGGTGAGACCGGGCGTATGGGTGGGCCAGGTCGGCGTGAAATCGGTCACGGCAAGCTCGCGTGGCGGGCCATTCGACCTGTGTTGCCAGCCAAGGACTCGTTTCCTTACACCATTCGCGTGGTGTCAGAGATTACGGAGTCGAATGGTTCGTCTTCGATGGCAACCGTGTGCGGTACTTCGTTGTCGATGATGGATGCGGGCGTGCCGCTGAAGTCGCCATGTGCCGGTATCGCCATGGGCCTGATCAAAGAGGGTGAGCGCTTTGCCGTGTTGTCAGACATCCTTGGCGACGAGGATCATCTGGGCGACATGGACTTTAAAGTCGCTGGTACCCAAACTGGCATTACGTCCTTGCAGATGGATATCAAGATCACCGGGATCACCGAAGAGATCATGGGGGTTGCCTTGAATCAGGCCAAGGATGGGCGGTTGCACATTCTGGGTGAAATGGCGAAAGCCCTGACCGGGGCGCGCGCCGAACTGGGCGAGCATGCACCACGCATCGAGGTGATCACAATCCCCACCGACAAGATCCGTGAAGTCATCGGCCAGGGCGGTAAGGTCATCCGCGAGATTGTCGAAAAGACGGGCGCCAAGATCGACATCAACGATGACGGCGTGATCAAGGTCGCGTCGGCCAACGGCGAGTCGATTCGCGCCGCGCTGAAGTGGATCAAGTCGATTGTCGCCGAACCGGAAGTTGGCGAAATTTACGAAGGCAAGATCGTCAAGGTCATGGACTTCGGCGCTTTTGTGAACTTCTTCGGTCCGCGCGACGGTTTGGTGCATATTTCGCAACTGTCGTCAAAAAAAGTTGCGAAGACCGGCGACGTGGTCAAGGAAGGCGACAAAGTGTTCGTGAAGCTTCTGGGCTTTGATGATCGCGGAAAAGTTCGTTTGTCGATGAAGATTGTCGATCAGGCGACAGGCAAGGAAATCGCTGATACGGGGAACGCCGAGGGCTGATTGCGATGGACGCTGTCATTTTTGACTGCGACGGAGTCCTGATCGATAGCGAAACGATTGCACACGACGTTGAGCTCGAGGCGATGAAACGCCTCGGGCTTTTTTTTGAAGACGACACTTATCGGACTCGCTTCCAGGGGCTTGCCGTTAAAGATTGGAGTGCCGCGCTCAATGCCGATCATCTGGCACAGCTTGGTGCCCCGATGCCGTTTGGATTTATTGAAGAGTTGAGCGCCGAGATCACGCGCCGCGTGCTGGGCGATATCCGGCCCATTATCGGCGCGGTGGATGCGGCGCGCGCGTTTCGGGGCCTGAAGGCGATTGCCTCGTCGAGCCCCAGGGTTGAGCTGTACGGCAAGGTCCGAGGCTTAGGTTTGTGGGATGACTTCGACGGTCATGTTTATTCCGGCGACGACGTGGCGCACGGGAAGCCCGCACCAGACTTGTTTCTGCTCGCGTCCGAAAAGTTGTCAGTCAAGCCGGCGCATTGCGTCGTGATCGAAGACAGCGTCAACGGTGTGAGGGCTGGTGTGGCGGCGGGGATGACAGTTTGGGGCTTCACCGGCGGGCCACATTGCGTGCCGGATCAGGGAGAGCGGCTGGGGGATGCTGGCGCGGTCCAGGTTTTTGCAGAGATGGATCAGGTCTGCGCGGCGTTTCAGGCACTCGGCGGCGGCTGAGCGCCGGGCAATTTCGAAGTTGAAAATCGGGCGTAATTTGACTATAGTCATGACCATGGTCAAGAAGGTGCCTGCCAGGCGTATAATGTCGATTTCGGTGTTTCGGGCGAAATGCCTGGCGCTGATGGACGAGGTCGCGGAGACCGGCGTGTCGATCGACGTCACCCGGCATGGGAAGATCGTGGGTGAATTCCGGCCGCTGACCGCCGAAGAGGCGCGCTTGTTCGCCGAGGGGAAGATGGAAGAGTGGAAGCCACCCAAGGGTGGTCGACGGAAACCCGGAAGGAAAAAGGTAAAGCGATGAAGTGGGTCAAAGCATCCGAGTTCAAAGCCGATTGCGTTCAGCTCATGGGTGAGACAGGTGTTTTGGTCGTTCTCAAGAACGGCCGGCCGCTGGCAACGTTGGCCGACATCAGGACGGCACGCAAGCACGCCTACTTCGGCATGGACAAAGGTAAGCTCAGGATTCTTGGTGATATTGTTTCGCCGATGCCTGAGCTTTGGAACAAAGATTCCCGCTAACTTATGATGTTGCTCGACACCCATGTGCTGCTTTGGTTCCGTGAAGGCGGCAACGAGCTTGGCCGCCGGACTCGTCGATTGCTCGATCAAGCGGCAGCGCGGGACGAATTGGCCGTATCGGCGGTGTCTTTCTACGAGATCGGTGTTCACATCGCTAAAGGCAAGGTAAAGCTGAGTGAGCCACTCGAACGTTGGCGGCGGAATGGGTTTGACCTGGGGATCGGCGAGATCATCGTCGATAGTGCCATCGCTATGCGCGCGTCCGAGTTGTCTGGCTTATCGGGCGATCCGTTTGATCGCATTATTGCGGCGACAGCCGACTGCCGCGCTATCGGGCTTATGACGGCCGATGCCAAAATTCTCGAATGGCGAGGATCGTTGAGACGCATCGACGCGCGCGAATAGAATCAACTCTCGCCGCTGTCGCCCGCGCTCATCGTCTTCAGTTCCGTGGCGTTGGGCATGCCGGTGATGTTGAAGCCGGCGTCGACGTAGTGGATTTCGCCGGTGACGCTCGCCGACAGGTCGCTCAAGAAATAGAGAGCGGCGCCGCCAACATGGGGGAGTTCGACCGCTTTCTTCAGGGGCGAATGTTGCTTGTACCAGTTGTAAACGAGCCTTGCGCCGCCGACGCCGGAACCCGCTAGCGTTCGCATGGGGCCGGGCGAGATCGCGTTGACGCGAATACTTGTCCTTAAAGTACGACTCGCGCTGGGCCATGAAGTCCGCGTTGGCGGTC